>JAJTBL010000028.1 GCA_021286925.1 Spirochaetia bacterium
GGCGCTGGCAGTGCCCAGGCTTATCCGCAGGGAAGAAATGAGCGCTGGCCAGGTGGAAGGAAGGATCACCTGGCGTGTCACGAAGCTTGTTGATCCACCTAAAGACCGAACGGTATCGATCATCGACTGAGGAATAGCCCGGGATGCGTCGCGGGCGCCGACAAAAAGCTGGCTGAAAATGACAAGCCCCATCAGGGCTACCTTGGAAGCATCGCCCAGACCGAAAAACAACATCAGAACAGGTAGAAAAGCGACTTTCGGCAGGGGATGGAGGAGGTAGACAATCGGAGATGTGACCGCGTCGATGGTCCGGTGTCTTCCTGAAAGCAAACCGAGCACCCAGGCAAGCGGACCTGCTATGCCGAGGCTCAGGAAAATTCGCTTCAAGGACTGGAGGGTATGGATATTCAGATTTCCGCTTGCGATGAGTTCGAGAAGCCGCTGCAGTGCAGAAAGCGGGGGCGGAAGAAAGGCTTTTTGAACGCTGGCGGCAGCCAATTGCCAGAGCAAACCAGCAAAGAGCATGGCAAATGCGAGATGAAAAAGCTTATTGCCGAATTTTTTCAGACCGGGATTCAAAGCCCATGGCTTGCCGGTACTGCCCGCTGTGACTGCTGTGCCCGCTATGCCGGCTGGTTGGCTGCCTTCCGATTCGGCCAGCAGCGCTGTGTCCTGCTTGCTTTCAGCAGCCTCCGAAAAGCGCTGGCGCAATCGTGCGACATCCTGAAAGTAAATTGCCGATTCTCGGTAGGGAAGTGCGGAATCGTCGGATTTTCCACGGTGAGAAATGGAGAGAGGCTTGCTTAGTCCTGCCGGGAAAGCTCTGGTTTTTCTCGCAGTTTCCATCCGCTCGACAATTGTTGAAGGATTTTTTCCGCTGACAATATAAACGGTATCAGCGACATAGACCGCTTCTTCAATCGAGTGCGTGACCAGAACGACGGTCGTTCCGTGCCTTTTCTGAGTTGCGATCAGCATATCCTGCAGAGATTCTCGGGTATTCGCGTCCAGGCTGGAGAAAGGTTCGTCCAGAAGCAGGATATCGCTGTTGGTTGCGAGCGCACGCGCGATAGCAACGCGCTGCTGCATGCCCCCGGAAAGCCGCACGGGGAAGAGTCTGGAAAATCCGGAAAGCCCCAGCTCCTCAAGAATCGGAGCAACCGCCGCGGATCGGATCCGGCCTTTCGCCCCGCGCGCAAGCAAGCCCAGTTCAGCATTCGCCTTTACGGTTTTCCAGGGCAAAAGGCCGTAGTTCTGGAAAATGATGGAAATATTGGGCCTGTCTGCGGAGCCGGAACTTTCACCCAGCGTGATGGTGCCTCCATCCTGCCGGTTGAGTCCGGCTATCAGCCTGAGCAGGGTTGTCTTGCCGCAGCCCGACTGCCCGACGATAGCAGTGATCGAGCCCTTTTCGACCTGAAAATTGATATCCCGCAGGACTGGGAGCGCCTTTCCTTTCAGAGAATAGGAAAAGCTGACATGCTCGCGCTTTACCATCCTGCCGTAAACCTCCCGTCGACAAGCTCCGAGGGTGCGATTTCCGCTTTTATGAGATTTTTGGACAGAAGCCAGGCTTCAGCACGCCGGATGTCTTCTTCGGTTGGCAGTTTTGGCTTCTGGTAGGTGATAAATCGGAAAGCGCGGGCAGCTTCCTCCGAAAAACCAGCCTTTTGAGCGAGCAGACTCCGGTAGGAGTCCGGTTTTGCGTTGATACGCTGAGCCGCTTTCCAGTAAGCTTGATAGAGCCGTTTTATGGCTTCTGTCTTTTCCGCTATTGACCTTTCATGGAACACCAGCACTCCGGCTCCCAGCGGGTACTCGTCGGTGGAGGCGAGCATGGTGCCGCCTTTAACCAATGCCATCGTGATGAACGGTTCGGTCATGCCAGCCGCTGCAATCTGCCCTGAAAGCAGGAGTTCAAGCCGGACCGGAAGCTTCGGGATCGGCATCAGGGAAATGTCGGTTTGCCGTATGCCTGCATTCTTCATGTAACTATCAACCATATAATGAATTATTGTGTTACTTGAAATGCCGATGGGTTTTTTGGCGAGATCGGCAAGGGATTTGGCTTTGACGCCCGGGCCGGCGACAATTCCAAAGCGTCCGTCGGTGAGGCTCGTAATCCGCACTTTAAAGCCTCCCTGCCGGGCAAGCACTGCGGCGCACAGATCACTGATGATGCCATCCACCGAGCCGGCATGAAAAGCGGAATCCCTCTCTATGGCGCTCTGGAAGCGGACAAGTTCGACATTCACCTTTTCTTCCTGGAAAAGCTGCTCAGCTTCGCAGATGAGAAATGGAAAAGAATCGGCATCAGTGAAAATTCCGAGCTTGAGCGGCGCTGGCGCTGAAGGGCTGTCGGCAAAAACCCTGATACCTGCGGTCAGATAGAAAAAAACAAGCATCATCATGATGAGGAAAGATTTTTTCATTGCAAGAATCCTTTCAGAATAGTGAAAAATTCAGCTCCAGCGGTATGCATGGATATTGTGGACCCCGAGATGATCCATGATTCGATATACAACACTGTCTACCAGCTGTTCAATAGTCTGGGGTTTGCTGTAGAAGCTCGGAGCTGCGGGAAGGATGATAGCACCGGCTTCCTTGAGTGTCTGAAGGCTTCTGATATGGATGAGGGAGAGCGGTGTTTCGCGCGGTACGACGACAAGCGGCCAGCCTTCCTTGAGCGCGACTGCGCCGGCACGGTGAATCAGGTTGGCAGTCGCTCCTGAGGCAAGACTGCCGACTGTTCCCATGGAGCAGGGTGCGATGACAGTGCCATCCAATCTGAATGAACCCGAAGAAACGGGGGCTGAAAAATCTTCGCTGGAATGATAGGTGATGATAGCCGGCCTGTGGGAAGGACCTCCTGATGCCCTGACCTTGCCAAGCCAGTAGCCTATTGGTCTTCCGGTTTCTTCCAGGACGACTCTGGCGCCCCACGGAGAGCAGACGGTGTGCACGATAGCTCCCTTGGCAGCCAAGGCAGCGATGAGCCGCAGAGGATATATGGAGCCGGAGGCCCCTGTTATGCAAACCAGGTATCGTGCCATTTTGACTCAATTTTAAACCAGATACACATCGATAGCAACACCGAGAAGAAAAACAAAGGGTAAAATCTCATTGATATTGTAAGCTGCTATTCTGATGTGCTTTTCCGTGCCGCCCCGGGAAACCAGATGCTCCGCGGCAAGCAGAATGGCGCACAACGCGATTGCGGCAGCGCTTGCCGGGCCGGGGCTGGGCCAGAAGAAAAAGATGCTCGCCAGTCCGAGGATGGTTCCCGCGTGGCCAAGGGCGGCGATAACTCGGGCGCCGTTTGCTCCAAAGCGCGCCGGAACCGAATGCAAGCCTTCTTTTCGATCGAATTCGATATCCTGCAGGGCATAGAGGATGTCGAAACCGGCAACCCAGAGCGCGACTCCGGCTGTGATGGGGAAATAGCGGAGATGAAAAGCCCCGGAAATCCCGAGGAATGCGCCCATTGTAGCGGCTGAGCAGGTGATGCCGAGCCAGTAATGGCAGAGCCATGTCCAGCGTTTGGTATAGGAGTACCCGAAAACCATGATGCCCGCGAGCGGCAGGAGGGCAAGGCAGAGCGGATTGAGCATTGCTGCACCGACAATCAGCATGATGAGCATGGCCGCCGTAAAGAGCCAGAGTTCGAGTTCGGAGATACGGCCCTGCGGCAGAGGGCGGGAGGAGGTGCGGGGGTTTTTCGCGTCGATTCGGCGATCGATGATTCGATTCAGGGCATTTGCGGCATTGCGCGCGCCAAAAGCGGCAACCAGAATCCAGAGCACTTTATCCAGCGGGGGTCTTCCGGAGGTCTCAAGCAGTACGGCAGCCACTGCGAAAGGGAGCGAAAAGACGGTATGGCGGATCATAACCGCATCGCCAATGGTGCCAAGCCGTGAAAATACGCTGAAAGGTGCTTTGGGTGAACCGCCTTCAGAAGCCATACTCGCTCCACCGCCTGCTGACCAGTTCCTTGATGGCGTCGGTCATGGCGAGGGGCTCGGGCCAGGGACGGGTATGTCCTTCTTCCGGCCATTTTTTGGTCGCGTCAATGCCGAGCCTCGTCCCAAACCGCGGCACGGGAGAAGAATGGTCGAGCGCATCGAGGGGTCCTTCTGACAACACCAGATCTCGGCCTGCGTCAATATTATTGAACACTTTCCATGCAACTGTGGACAAGTCTTTCAGGCTGATATCATCATCCAGGACAATGATGAGTTTGGTGTACATCATCTGGCCCATGCCCCAGAGAAAATTCATCACTTTGCGGGCGTGGCCCGGAAAGCGCTTTTTGATCGAGACGATGACGCAATTGTGGAAAACCCCTTCAAGCGGCATGACCAGGTCCTGGATTTCAGGCGCGAGCTGTTTGAGAAAGGGCAGGAAAAGGCGCTCGGTCGCTTTAGCCATGTAGCAGTCTTCTTTTGGAGGAATGCCGACAATGGTGGCGGGGAAAACAGGGTTTTCGCGCCGCGTGATGCGTTCAAGATGGAAAACCGGATACTGGTCGGGCAGAGAATAGAAGCCGGTGTGGTCGCCGAAGGGGCCTTCAAGACGGGTTTCATCCGGATCCACATAGCCTTCCAGGATAAATTCGGCATCGGCGGGAACGAGGATGTCCGAAAGGCTCGCTTTGGCAACCTGCGTGCTTTTACCGCGCAAAAAGCCGGCGAAAATCGCTTCCCAGACGCCTTCGGGAAGGGGGGCTGTGCTCGCGTAGGTGACTGCCGGGTCGGAGCCAAGGCTGACGGCGACGGGCATCCGCTTTTTAAGGGCACGGTATTTTTCGAAAAAGTGGGCGCCGTCCTTGTGGAGGTGCCAGTGCATGCCAGCACTGCGGTCGTCGTACACCTGCATCCGGTACATGCCCCAATTTTGAGCGCCGGTTTCAGGATCCATGGTACAGACGACCGGCAAAGTAAAAAATCGGCCGCCGTCTTCAGGCCAGCATTGGAGAACCGGCAGGCTGTCAAATCCTGCGGTGTCGTCGATAACCTGGCGGCAGGGCGGCCTGCTTATTTTCCGCGGAAGCAGGGATTTGGCGATCGGCAGCTTGGGCAGTGCCCCGGGGATTGCGGAAAAAAGCGAAAAATCCCGCACCTGCGACCAAGCCCAATTGATCAGGTCCGAAATCTCTTTTGCCTTTTGGTCCAGGCTTTCCGCTCCAAAAGCCCAGGCCATCCGCTGTTCCGAACCCATCGCATTGATGAGCACCGGCCACTTCGATCCTTTGACATGCTCAAAAAGAAGGGCAGGTCCCTTATTTTTCATTATCCTGTCAGCAATTTCGGTTATTTCGAGAATCGGGTCCACCAAGGCGCTGATCCGCTTCAGTTCGCCCCTTGATTCGATATAGGAGATATAGTCTTGCAAACCTGAATACGCCATACTCCTGAGTATAGACGGAAAAATCGTTTTTCAGCTAGCAGGCATTCAGCCCGCCCCAGCCTGGACAGAACACTTTTGTAATGTTGTTATTTTCTTTCATCGTAATTTTATGGCGTAAACCCTCATGAAAGCGTAGTATTGCAGAAGAGAAATCCTGAAAGGAAAAGCATGTCAGGAGGCTTGTGTGGAAAATTCCGGGTCCTTTGTGGTTACGGTAGACAATGTCCATAAAAATTACGCTTTGGGCAAGACGGAAGTCAAAGCGCTGAACGGCATCAGTTTTAATATTACAAAAGGTGATTTTATATCAATCGCGGGGCCTTCGGGCTCGGGGAAGACGACGGTTCTGAATTTGATCGGCTGTGTCGACACGGCCAGTTCCGGTACCGTGACAGTTCTGGGTCAGAGAACGGACAGCCTTGACGACGACAAGCTGACAGAGCTCAGACATCGCGGCGTCGGGTTCATCTTTCAAACCTTCAATCTCATTCCAGTGCTCAATATCAGGGAAAATGTCGAATTGCCTGCTCTGCTCGATCCATCGGCGAGCGGCATGGCAAAGAAAGAGTTGGATGCCTGGGTGGACCACCTTATCGAGAGTGTAGGGCTGGCGGACCGGATGAAACACAAGCCGGCAGAGCTTTCAGGCGGACAGCGCCAGCGAATTGCCATAGCCCGGGCTCTGGTCATGCGGCCTCCCCTCGTCCTTGCTGACGAGCCGACCGCCAATCTCGATTCAGCGACCGGCGAAAGCATTCTGGAGCTGATGAAGCGGATGAATCGGGAGTTCGGCACAACATTCATTTTCAGCACGCATGATCCCGGGATCGTCTCGATAGCCGACCATGTCATAAGGCTGAAGGACGGGCTGATTGTCGAGAATTACCGGACTTCGGAGCAAAATGGCAATGGGCGTGCAGAGGTTCAGGCTGGAAGGGTACTGGCATGATCCTCGCTCGAATGGCCTATGGCAATTTGTTTCTGCACAAGGCGAAAAGCCTGCTCTTGGGATTGATCATCTGTTTCGGCATAGCGATTCTGTTTGTCGGCAACTCGCTCATCGACACCACCATCAGCGGACTTCAATCCATGTTTGTCAACGGCTTTACCGGCGATCTCATGGTTACCGGACCGACCAGCTTTCCGACGACGATTTTTGGGGAGACGGCGGGCGGCGAAGAGGTGATTCCGCATATTGCCAAATATCAGGATTATGTCGAATTTTTGAAGGCTGACAAACGGGTGGCTGGTTATCTGCCGATGCTGAGCGGACAGGTGGCGATGGGGCTTGGCGAACAGATAATTGGAAGAGGGGCGGCTTTCGGCGTCAATATCGATGAATACCGGAAATTTTTCTCGGGCAATATCGAATTGGTCGCGGGCGAGTGGCCAGCTTCAGGCGCTCCGCCCTGGATTCTCATTTCCGAGACTTCCGCCGCCATGCTTGCACGGTCAGGCGGGAAAAAACTGGGACCCGGCGACAAGATTGTTCTCAGCGCGCTTGGGGAGACGGCAGGCACGGTCATCCGGGAAGTCACCATCAGCGGCATCGTCAAATTCAATCAAAGCAATCAGCAGTTGGCCAGGATATCGCTGGTCGACGCGGATACGCTCCGCGATTTGCTTGGTTTTGCGAGTCTCCGGGACAAGGCTGTCAGCCTGACTGCGGAGCAAATGGAGTTTGTCACTTCCTTCAATCCGGATGCATTGTTTGATGATAAGCCGGCGGAGCCGAAAAAGGGAGCCGAGGCTCAGGTTCAGGAAACCAAGGCTAGTGTTTCCGAAATTGTGCCGACGCCGGCCTGGCAGTTTTTGCTGGTGAAAACGGCAAAAGGCGCCAATACCGGGGCGGTGATGAAATCACTTCAGAAATTCGCCATATCTCTGGAGCGCAATGATCATGTGCAGGATTGGGTAGCCGGGGCTGGAACGGTAGCCCGCACTGCGGTGACGGTGCGGCTGGTTTTCAATCTGCTGATTGTGGTGATCGCTGTTATTGTGATCATGATTACGATGAATGTGCTGGTAGTTTCCATCAGCGAGCGGATCCCCGAAATCGGGACGCTCCGGGCGCTTGGGGCAAAAAAACGTTTTGTCAGGCAGATGATTTTGCTGGAAACCACGTTTTTGACAGTTTTGGCAGGGGCTGTGGGCTTGCTGCTCGGTTTTGTGATTCTGCAGATTCTGAAGCGTTCGGGAATTCAGGCGCCGAATCTTTTCTTTGAAGCGCTCTTCGCCGGGAAAGTGCTCAGACCGGTAATTTCTTCAGGCGCGGCGCTCAAGGCTTTTGCGTGGATTTTTGGCATGAGCGTTTTATCATCCTTCTACCCGGTTGCTATCGCGCTCAGGATAAAACCGGTTGTTGCCATGCAGGGCGACTGAAAAAGGCAGGCGGATATGATTCAACAGGTCATGGCAGTGAGAAATTCGGTACGCCAGCCCAGGCGGACGATTCTTCTGGGCGGGGCGATCGCCTTTGGCGTCATAATAATTTGCCTGGTCAGCGGCTTTATTTCGGGCATGGAAAAGGCGGTGCAGGACAATGTTACGCTGTTCAGCGCCGGGCATGTGCTTGTCAATGGCATAACGATCAGCGAAAGCGGGCGGGCGCAAAACCGGATCAGCGCCCCAGCGCTTCTGGATAAGGTGAAGGCACTGGTTCCTGAAGCGGTCAGCGTATCGCAGACGGCGCAGGCGCAGGCGACGGTGGTCTTTGGTTCCCGCGAACAGCAGATGCGGATCCGCGGAGTGGACTGGGAATCGGATCGGCTTTTCTCCGGGAGCCTTGTCTTGACCGCGGGAAGCTGGGATAAAGTGCGGAAAGACCGAACAATGGTGCTTGGCGCGCAATCAGCGAAACGTTTTGGGCTCGGTCTGGGGGATACTGTCATGGTGCGGCTGTCCACAGCCTCCGGCCAGCAGAATGTTACCGAATATGCTGTCGCGGCTTTCTACGATGACGCTTCTTCCGGCGGGATGAATACGGCGCTGGTGCCGGTTTCAGATTTGCTTGCCGATTTGAATATGAAGAAGGGCGAATATCAGGCGTTGGCGATTTTCCTGCGGGATGCGCTTTTGGCGGATAAAACGGCGCAGGCGGTGGAAAAGGGTCTGACTGCGGCGGGATACCGCTTTATTGCGGGCGGGCAGGGGGGAGTCGGCGGCTCCGCTCCTAGCAGCGCCATAATTGGCGGCGCCAGGAATGGCGAGGCCATGAATGGCGGCGGAATGACAAGTGGCGGCCCTGGCGGCGCCATGGGTGGCAGCGCAATGAATGGAGGGGCAGCAATGCCCAGCGGCGGTGCTCTGTTTGGCGGCGCCCAATTTTTCAAAAACATGCCGGCTGGCACAACACTATACAGGACTGCCACGGTAACCCAGATGTCAGGACAGACCGGGGCCGTGCTTTCCACCATCAAATGGATCGGCATAACTGTCTTCCTGGTGATGCTCGTTCTGGTCGCGGCCGGAATTACCAACACCTATCGGATGGTTTTACTCGAGCGAACCAAGGAAATCGGCATGCTGCGCTGTATTGGCTTCAAGCGCAAAGATGTTTTTGCCGTGTTCATGTATGAAGCCTTGATGATAGCTCTGGCTGGCAGTATGGCCGGCATTCTCTTAAGCCTGCCGTTGGGAGTGCTGGTCCAGTTGATTCCCTTTGATCCAAACGGCAGCCTGGGCTCGGTGCTGACGCGGGGACATTTGGTTTTTGCTCCCACGCTTGGTTCGCTGGCGCTTGTCGTCGCAGCTGTGCTGGCTGCCTCCTGTCTGGCGGTCTTGAGTCCAGCGCGGCGGGCCTCGCGGCTCAAGCCGGTCGAAGCGTTGAGAACGGTTGCCTAATTCACAATAAATTTTGCTCTTAAAAGGAGATACTATGATAAATCGATTGTCGGAAACTCGAAAAATTTTGAATCTTTCCATCTTTCTCCTGGCTGTTCTTCTTGGAGCCAGCGCACAGGGTTCACCTGGCGGCGCCCCGGGCGGTACACCGGGCGGCGCCCCGGGCGGTACACCGGGCGGCGCACCGGGCGGCGGGCTTCCGCCTCCGGGCATGTATGGCAATCCGGCAGATACTGTCCCTGCGGCAAAGCCGGCTAGCATTCAGGAATATACCGCCAAGGATTTTCTCGCACTGGTCCGCCAAACCGATATTCGATCCAGCTTCTATCAATCCGACATGTCGGCCACTATTACCATGGTCGACGTCAGCCCGGAACGCGGCACCCGCACCTTCAAGCAGATGATTTATCGCCGCGACAAGGATGACGCCTTCCTGATGATCACCATTGAACCTGAATCCCGAAAGGGCCAGGGCATGCTTCGCGTGGACAACAACATGTGGCGGTATGACCCGACAAGCCGCAAGTTCACGCATACAACCCTCAAGGACCAGTATGAAAATTCGACTGCGAAGAATTCCGACTTCCGCCGCTCCCAGCGTTCCTGGGATTACTCGGTCCAGACTGTGGAATCAGGCAAGCTCGGCAAATACGATGTGTGGATCGCTGAACTGAAAGCCAACAACGACGAAGTTCCATTCCCATTTATCAAGATGTGGATTGAAAAAGATCGAACCATCGTCCTGAAGAATACAGCCTTTCCAAAAAACTGCTCCGCACTTCGTATTATACAAATTATGTGCAGATCGGGACTTCCTTTATTCCGACCACCCAGATTTATCAGGATGGTTTGATACCAGAAAAACGAACACAGGTTACCTATACCAATATTTCCACAAAGCCGGTGCCTGACGATTACTTTACGAAAAACTATCTCGAACGGATCAGCCAGTAGGAGGGATGCATGAAAAATCTCAAACCGGGCTGGGGTATCGGCGCACTGGGCTTGCTGATCCTTGTTCTTGTCTGCCCGCTCGAGTCCGCGAACGCGCAGGCCAGCCTGCCGGCTCTCGATGACGACGCGCTCTTCGGCGGCTCAAGTGACATTGTAACGGTCATCGATACCAATGTAGCGGCGACCAGCGTTGTTGAACTCGTCAAAGACTCCAAAACGTATCCAGTTTTTCTCGTGGAAGGGGATCTGGGCGCCGGGCTTACCAGCTCGCTGGTGCCCTATGGGGCAAGCGGTTCAGATAAGAATCTCCTATTCGGCGCTGTCCGCCTCGACAGCCTCGCCTTTACCTATGCACCGGTCAAAGATGTCGATTTCAACATAACAACCTCAGCAACCCTCCTTCCAAACAGCGCGACCGATGTTTCCGTTTCAGCGTATGCCAATCTGCGCGCTTCAGAATACACCCGTTTCTATGCGTCAGGGAAATACAATTATAAGGTCAGTTCGAGTTCCACGGCCTCAACCGCCGACGGGCTTGCTCTTGATGAAATTTTCATAGATACCGCCATCAATCGAAAATATTTCTTCAGGCTCGGAAAACAGCGCGTCAGCTGGGGAGTCGGATATTGGTTCAAGCCCGCCGATGTGCTCAGCCTGGCTCAGATTGACCCGGATAATCCCACGGCAAGCAGGGAAGGACCCTTTGCCTTCAAGGCGGACATGCCGTTCGGGCTTAACCATGCCACCCTCTACGCGGTGCCGCCTCCCGATGGCTCTATGGGCAAGTTCTCCATTGCTGAGCGTACCGATATTGTGTCAGGCATTTTTGAGCTGAGTTTCGCCGGTTTTGCCAGAACCGACATGGGAGCCCGGCCTCGTCTGATGTTCATGTTCACCGGCTCTATCGGACTGATTGATGTCTATGGTGAAAATGTTGCGCTCTGGGGCTCCGACCGGAACTATGTCAGGGAAAAGGATGGCGGCGGATATGAGCTGTACCGGGTGGAAAATCAGCTTCTGTTCCAATCGACGCTGGGGCTCAAGTACAGCTGGCAGAATTCGGACGGATTATCCGCTTCTTTCCATGTCCAGGGATACTACAACGGCACCGGTTATGAAGACTCGTCGATTCTGCAGACAACCGCGGCGCGGAATCTTGTGAAGGCTTCCTCAGCATACACATCGAATGATCTTGCGCAGGCGGGAATGTATTACCTCGGGGCTAGTGTCTCTTTCGGCGCCCGCTTTGGCGAAGGCAAGAAGCTGACCAACACATCGCTCGGCAGTACAGCCCTCTTCAATTTTTCAGACGGCTCGATGCGGTTCAAACCCTCCTGGTCGCTGACGGTCGGCAGCGGCGGAAGCGCGCTCAATCTGGCAGTCTCAGCGCTGACATCGCTGGGAAAACCGGATTCGGAATATGCTCCGAAGGGGAATATGGTGACACCAGCGCTGACTGCCACCATCAATAAAACGGTGCAGATTTCCGCGAGCGCTCCTCTGAAGCTCGATACCGACTATTCACTGAAAAAAGCATCGCTCGCATTGAGTCTGTACTGGAATGTGCTAAGTTATTGATAAGGAG
>JAJTBL010000377.1 GCA_021286925.1 Spirochaetia bacterium
ACAATTGACAAAAAAACGCGCGCTGCCGCCCGGGAATTCATGAAACATCCAGTTTCTCTGGATCTTCTGGAAGAAGGCGTTCTCTCGGCAGATATCGAGCATTGGGCATTCTATGTGGAACACCGTAAACGCATCGATTTTCTGAGAAAGCTTGAAACCGCGGTCCGCCCTTCCCGATGCCTCGTTTTCGCATCATCATCGGAGCGCGTTGTCAAAGCAGGTGAACGGATGCAGGAAATGGGCCTGCCGGCAGCCTATTTGATTTCCAAGCAGGACAAAGAAGAAAAACGTGTCGCAATTGAGCGTTTTACAACTGGATCCCTCCGCTACCTGGTCACCACCGACTTGGGTGCCCGAGGCCTGGATATTCCCGACATCAGCCACATTATCAGCCTGGATGTTCCGGAGGACGCTTCGATCTATATCCACCGGGCTGGCCGCACTGCCAGAGCCGGCAAAAAAGGCATCAGCATCATCCTTGCGGATCAGATTGACCTTTCAAAGGCTTCGCGGATCGCCGTTATGCGCGGTTTTGTCTTCAGAACGAAAATCCTCGCAAACGCTCAGGTACTTGAACCGACAACTGAAGAGTTTTTTACCTATGTCGAAGAAGCCGAAAAGGAACGCCGGGAATATCGGAAAAATAGAGGCTTGAAAGGCTGATATGCCTGAATTCGAAATACTTCCGGCACCAAGCCAGGCAGAGCTGAAAAATCCTGTCTGGGAAAATGCCTCCGCGCGAATCCTCATCGTCCGGCTGTCGCCCTTTTTCGATGTCGATATTTCCACTTCGCACCAGGTGCTCTATTCTGAATTGGCAGCGGCAGGGAATTCCCATTTTATCGATTTTTCCTTTTTCCCGGGCAAGGATCAGCGGACTCTGTACCAAAAATCCGGAAAGCCCTGGTTTACCAGCATCATTGCAGGCCGTTCTCCGAAAGACTTCGACCTCATCATGGTGTCAAACGCCTATGCACTCGAACTGATCAACCTCCCCTACCTTTTCACGACCGCAGGAATTCCATTGTCTGCGCGCAAGAGGATGGAAAGCGAAGACGCTCCGCTTGTCATTTTAGGCGGTTCAAATGCAGCGGCCGCCGGAGCGGTTGCAGCAACGAACGGTAAATACCCCGCTTCTGACGCTTTGGTCGACGGAATTTTTTTTGGCGAGGCCGAAGGTGCTGTCACAAAGCTTGCGTATTTTCTGTGCGACAGGGCGAAAACCAAACACCAGAGGCTTGCTGAAGCGGCATCTGTCTCTGGCTTCTGGCCATGCCTTCTTTCAGAAGGGACACGGCGGCTGGTTTCAAACCTTCGCCCTGCGAGCGTTCTCAAGCCGCTTCTGTTCAACGGTCCGAATGCGAAAACAGTCCGGCTTTCGATCACGGCTGGCTGTCCCGGCTATTGTTCCTTCTGTCTTGAAGGCTGGGATCGGCGGCCCTACCGGGAAAAGCCGCTTGAAAAACTCCTGGAAGAAGCGCAGACGCTCAAGAAAAACACCGGCGCCGACACATTGGAAATATACAGCTTCAACTTCAATACCCATCAGGATATCTTCAATCTCATTTTTTCGCTGAATCGAATTTTCCTGAAAGTGTCCTTCATGAGCCAGCGCCTCGATATTCTCGCTGCCAATCCAAGGCTTTTCGAAGCTGAACTGGCGGGAGGAAAACGCTCATTCACCCTCGGAATCGAAGGCATTTCCGGGAGGATGCGCTCCTTCT
>JAJTBL010000378.1 GCA_021286925.1 Spirochaetia bacterium
TCTTTGCATAATAGTTGTCCGATTCACGCTATCCGTCAAGCCCAAAAAGCCTATAGCAGGCTGGTACTCTCCAGCGGAACCGTCAGCTGAAAGCTTTTTTCCAGATACCCGGAGCTTCTTGACACCACACTCACAACAAAGCTCGCCAGCAAATCACGCTGATCGATATTCATCCGCAGAAACTTGACGGTATCGCCTTCACGGATTCCCGCTTCATCCGCGGCCAGCCCAGGCCAGGTTCGAATTACTTTATACAGACCGCCCTGCCCCCGTGGGCCTGAAAGATGTTGCAGCATCATACCCAAACAGCCTGCCATGAAGTTTTCAGCATCGTCGTTTTTTACTGCCTGCTGAAGCGGTATATCGCCCATGACCGATGTACGCCTTAAAACCTGCAAGCTTTTTCCATCTCGAAGAATATCCAGGCGAATCAGAGTCCCTTGCGGAATTCCGGCCAGTTTATATTGTGCCGATGGTATGTCCTGCGGCTTTTCACCGTTCAGCGCCAGCAATTTGTCGCCTGCCTGGAACACCTTGGCCCCCGGCATGGAATAGACAATATCTATGGAGGCGTCCAGGTTTCTGGCCAGCAAAATGCCAAGTATTGTATTTTCCAGCGCACCGCCGGCAAATAACCCCGGGATATAAACATTGATCCACGAGAGCGGCAGCGCGAAGTTGATGCCTTGATAATCAGCCATGCCTGCGAAGACAATGCCCAACACTCTTCCTGAACGATCTATCAGCGGTCCTCCAGAGTTGCCTGGGTTGACCGGCGCATCCAACTGGATGCTGTCTCCCCGAGCCAATAGCCGTCTGCCCGTCGCGCTGATGATTCCGGACGTTATTGTGTTTTCCAGCCCGATCGGCGAGCCGATCGCAAAAACCTGCTGACCCTTTTCAGCGTTTGCCTTGTCAGCAAGGTACAGCGTAAAAGGTGCCGCCGCGACGCTTTTTAAAAGGGCTAAATCCATTTCCTTATTCCAGCCGATCACTTTGGCCGGTATACGCTCGTCAGGATTGTCTGAAGGCCTTATGGAAAGTTTTGAATAGCCATTGTAGGCAGGATCCACTTCACTGGAAATGACATGATAATTGGTGAGGTAGTAACCGGCTGGATCAATTTGGAATGCTGAGCCTAAAACCCTGTCTGGTCTCCCCGCTCCCTGCTGAATTTTAATTCCCCGGTCGACATACACGGTGACAACGCTGGACACCAGAGCAGGAAAGGATGCAAGAGAATTGCTGTTATCCCCTGCCAGCTCTGTCAAGCTGAGCACAGCTGCAGCATTCCAATCCTTCTGCGAGCTTGCGTACACGGACCAATCATGAAACTGCTGCATCGCTTTTGCTTGTGCTGCTGCATCAAATTCAGCTTCATGTTCCCTGAAAAGGTAAAAAGCGCGTAAAAAGAGATTTTTCGCCGGCGCATATTGATGGGCATTTCTGAATGTTTCTGCTTGCACTGACAGCAGTTCGAAAAGTTCGGCATTCGTCGCACGGGCTTTGGCAGTCGCGGCGGCGTTCACAAGGCGCTCGTCATTCATTCCAGCAATTGCACGGAGCGAATTGAAATATTTAAAAGCCAACGCAAAATCTGCGTCTTTTTTCGATTTATCATAGTCCTCTGCTATTCTTTGGACTGCCTGATCAGCCAATACTGATGCAAGCCCGCTGTCTTCTATCAGAAGGTTTTTATCAGGCTCAATTGCCATGGCGGTCAG
>JAJTBL010000379.1 GCA_021286925.1 Spirochaetia bacterium
CTATTGCACCTTACCGGTTTTTGCTCGCCTGTGTTATTACAGGCGGCACCCTCTTCAGCCTTGGTGCGCTCAAAACTATCATTACCGGCAAATCCTGGCTTATTTCGGGCCTGGAAACCTTGCTGGTCGGCGGAGTGGCAGCGGTTGCAGCATATACAGTCGGCGCTCTCTTGGGCGGACTTGTCTGATTGAGAGCCGCCTGGCAGGCATAGAACAGGAGGCGGATACATGAAACGGGCGTGCGTTCTTCTTGCTGATGGATTTGAAGAAATCGAAGCGATGACCCCCATCGATTTTCTGCGAAGGGCGGGGGTGGAAGTGCTTACTTTGGGCGTTACGGGGCTCAAGGTGAGCGGTTCCCACGGTATTGTTGTCATGGCTGATACCAGCATCGACAAAGCCCCTGCCGATTTTGATGCTGTCATTGTGCCGGGCGGTATGCCCGGGTCGCGCAATCTCGCGGCTAATCCGATGGTTATCGATTTGATTCAGCGCCAGTATGTCCGGGGAGCTCTGGTGTCCGCCATCTGCGCAGCGCCCGCCTATGTTCTGCACGGCGCCTGTGGAATTCTCCAGGGCAGACGGTTTACCGGCTACCCCGGAACTGAAAAACTGGTTACCGGCGGAGTTTTTATCGCTGAGCGGATTGTACAAGATGGGAATATCATAACATCGCAAGGACCCGGTACGGCGGCTGAATTTTCACTCGCGATTGTCACTGAGCTCGTCGGAAAAGAAGCTGCGGAACAACTGGCTTTTTCGACCCTCGTACGCCACGGCTGATTTACAGATGATGCTTCTTTGAGCGGACGCTCGAAGTAACTCCTTCCGGAGAAGTATAATATGTATTTTGCTTCATCGGAATGAAAAAGTAGGCCAAAGCACCGATGAAAATGTGCAGGTAATAACAGCTGAACCGCCAGATGAGAATCGCCCCCATCGTTGCGGCGGGCATTCCGGTCAGCGCGCTCAAAACCAGCTGATATGCAGCCTCCACGCTTCCCGAGCCGCCCGGTGTCGGTATGAAAAGCGAAATGAGTCCGCAGAGGATAAAGGAAAGAAGAAACTCGGGGATCGGTACTGGTCCGCCAGTAAACACCCGCAAGGGAATATACAAAGCCGCAGCCCAGAGCAATTGATCCACCAAAAACATGAAAATATCCGCAACCATGGTCCATGTGTTATGATGCCAAAGCACCTTGAAACCATCACCCAGCCCCAAACTCCATGCGGAAGTCTTCTCTGCCCAGCAAGGATCCTTTGTCAGCTTTGCGATAAGCCTGCCGACACGAGATTTCTCTATTTTCAGCGCAAGAACACCCAGGAGATGCGGGTTCAGGAAGCTGAGTACCAGCACAATAGTCAGGATAATTGTTGCCGCCATCCCCGCGATCAGCAGAAAAGCGCCTCTCCCGACCACAGCCATCATTCCGATGCCTTTGTGAAAGAACAGAAGAACAATGAAGAGCTGGACAAGATTCCCTTCAATCAACCGTGAAAACACAACATTTGATGCAATGGTCGAATCGATCCCGAGCCGCGAAAAATGCACCACCTGGAACGGCTGACCACCGACGGATCCCGGGGTGATATTCGAAAAGAAATATCCGATAACATTATTATAAAAAGCGTCGCGGAGGGAAATTCGAATTTTAAATTTCCGGAAAACCATGCGGTATCTCAGCGTATCGATTGCATAGACAACAATGACGATGAAGAAT
>JAJTBL010000380.1 GCA_021286925.1 Spirochaetia bacterium
ATCCAATAGCGCCATGAATCATTCCACTTTTTCAGGCAAAGTAGGCCGCAGACTCGCTTTTCTCATCCTGGGAATTTCTGTCTTTATCATCTCGTGCAGTTCAGAATCCAAACCGGCCTTTCCCTGGACCGATCGCTCAGGCAAAAAGCTGGCTTTCAGCGCTAAATATTCAATGCCTGCAGATTCGGTTGCCGCTTTTTCCTCAAAACATCTGAAAAACAGCTTTATTTTGCAGGAAGCGGTTCAGCCGGAAATGGAGTCGAGCCTTGTTTGCTCACTGGATGTCAAAAAGGAACAGGTGGAAATCACGGTTTCTGTTTTCGATGCCCACAGCAGGCTCTTGCGCGAAGCAAAACTGCTCGCCTCCGCTGGCACCTATGCGTTCTGCCTCCCATTGGAGGCGGGAAAGCCTGTAAAAGCGGTCGGTATTGCTGTTTCAGGTTCGCAGAATCAAAATACCGAAGAGCCAGCGTTCATTCTGGAATCCCTGGCTTTTGCTGATTTTTTTTCAGGCTATCTCAAAGATGCAAGCAGCCGAATCAGGACGGAAAAGGGTGTTGATTGGAGCATGTCCATGCCGCTTCAGCATGCTGCATTAAAGGCTTCTTTTCTGCATGTCGAATATAATTCGCCGGCGCGGGGCACGGTCTTTGTGGATCGGCTGAAAAATGGAAAATTCCTGCGGGGGAATCTTGAAAAAGCCAGTACCAGCAATATGATTCCGCTGAGCCTTCTGGATACTACCCATGGGAAACTGCGAGTTGTTTCAAGCGATCCAGACGCCATCAGTGCCTGCTATATCCAAACAGCCGACAGCATTGAGGATATTCCTCTCGATGCAGGGCTTGTTTTGCAGGCTTCGGATCCAATGGGCGGCGCTGATTTTCTGGCATATCGATGGAAGGCGCAGCCTTCGGTCGTTATTTTCGATTTTGCGTCATATGACATTCAGGATGCTTATCTGAAGCGCCTTGCCTTTTTTGTCGAGAAAAAAGGTTTTGTCGGCAGGCTTGCGAAGGATGCTGAGATTGCCAACCTTCATGGCTGGAATGCGCATGATTACAAGGCTGAAGACATAGCACGGTTTTTTGCGGAGGCTGAACGGCTTGGGTTTTCTCTGAACGAGCAAGAACTCAAGCTCCGAGAATTCCTCTTAAAGAAAGGAATTCTCGCAAAGAGCGGCGGGAAGATCGAACCCGGCCGAGGCGCTATTGTCTCCATAAGCCGCGAATCGGCTGACTATCTCCGGTATACCTTTCTCAACCATGAACTAACTCACGCCATTTTCTTTACTGATAATGAATACCGAGATTTTACCCTCAGGCTGTGGAATGACATGGACAGAAAAGAACAATGGTTTTGGTTCCTATATTTTGGATGGATGAATTACAATATCGGATCTTCCTATCTGATGGCCAACGAAATGCAGGCATATCTCATGCAGCAGCCGGTTTTCAAGGCTGAAGAATATTTTACCAAAACCCTTCCGAAGCGGCTGTATGAAAAATACCCTGAATTGGAAAAGGATGTTACGGCGTACATGGCGGTCTATGGAAGCCAATTTGCCAGGAAAGCATCAGCGCTCGAGAGCTTTTTAAAGCAAAAATACGGATTCAGCGCGGGCAAGCTTTTGGTTTTCACCGCAGCCGATTCGTTCTGAAGGCTTTCAGGTCAGCTCGAAAAATTCGAATACCTTCCGATAGAGGTCAAAGTACTCCGAG
>JAJTBL010000381.1 GCA_021286925.1 Spirochaetia bacterium
GCGATATTCGACTCAAGGCTGTCGCCGCCAGTGATCTCCACAATCCGTTTGAGCAGGAACGGCGTCAGCTCTTTCCCCTTGACAGCGGCGGCTTCAGCTTCGCGGACCGCCTGATCGATGGCGAGATTGATGGTTGTCGGATCCATGGCAAATTCAGCTGGGATGGGATTGGCTACGACAATGCCGCCTGAAAGACCGCATGCCCATTTGGCATGCATCCTGCTAGCGATTTCTGCCGGACTGTCTGCCTGTTCTTCAAGCGGAATCCCGGAATGGCTGGTATAGAAAGCAGGCAATTCCTTGGTGCCCATGCCGATAACCGGCACACCCCGCGTCTCGAGATATTCAAGAGTTTTAGGAAGATCCAGAATCGATTTGGCGCCGGCGCACACAACAAGCACGCTGGTTTTCGCCAATTCTTCCAGATCGGCTGATACGTCCCAGCTTGCCTCGGCACCGCGATGGACCCCGCCGATGCCGCCCGTCGCGAACACAGGAATCCCAGCAAACGAGGCGACGATCATGGTTCCGGCAACCGTCGTTGCGCCCATCGTCCCCTCTGCAAGGAGCCTCGGGAAATCCCGCCGGGAAGCCTTGGTAACGTCATGCCCCTTTTTTGCCAGGGTTTCGAGCTCATGGTGTCCAAGCCCCGCCTTCATTTTCCCGTTCATGATGGCGATCGTGGCCGGCACCGCCCCATGCGCCCTGACAACGTCCTCCACCTCAATAGCAGTGTCGAGGTTTTTGGGCCAGGGCATGCCGTGGCTGATAATGGTCGATTCAAGTGCGACAACCGCCCTGCCTTCGCGTAAAGCGGCGGCGACTTCATCGGATATTTCAAGATATGGATTCATAGAATCGCTCCTTTTCTCGTTTCAACATTGACAAGTCCATCGCGGGATGGACGGTTTCAAACACCGCCGCGGCGAGAATCGCCATGGTCAGCGCATAGCGAGCCTTTTCTTTCATCGGCAACCCATGCAGGCTTGCATACACAAGACCCGCGCATGCCGCGTCACCGGCACCTGAACGATTTTTAGCTTCAGGTCTGACATTGGGGGAAGGCAGGGAGACAAGCCCCGTCTGGGCAAGCTCGCTGTCAGCGTACAGGATACCCTGCCCGCCCAGGGAAATATACAGTTCGGCCGGCAGAGCTCCGCGGGAATGCAAAGCTTTGAGAATTTCCGGCGCTTCAGTTTCAGCGGTGCCATCAAGACCCGCCAAAACCCTGGCTTCCTCCAAATTGGGTTTTACCAGGTCGAATTCCGCAAGCGCGCCCCGCGCCTTCGGCGCCTTGGCCGCGGAAACCGTGTCGAGGATCAGCACAGGCCCTTTTCCCCCTGCTCGCCGTGCCCGTCCTGTTCTGCCGAATTGCCGGGCAAACCAGTCGATGCTCGCTTCAGGGAGGTTGGTGTCAACCACGATGGCCGCCGCTTCGGCAAGAACCGATTTTCTGGATTCAAAAAATTCAGGCGTCAAAGCCTGCATAATCTCCATATCCGCCACTGCACCGACAAGCGAAGCATCAGAGGATGCAAGACAAAGATAGCGGGCCGTATTCGCCGCAGCGGTCAGGCTGAGCGATATATCGATGCCTTTTTTTTGGCAATCCTGCTTGAGGCTTTCGCCTTCCGGATCCATTCCAAAAGCGCTGAGCAAGGCAACGGGGATTCCAAGCCGCGCAAGATTTTCAGCGATATTGCGGCAGACACCGCCAGGAG
>JAJTBL010000382.1 GCA_021286925.1 Spirochaetia bacterium
TCCATTTCCTCGATGGTCCTGGGACTGTCATGAAACGCCGCCGCTTGGCTCGGCTTGATTTCAGAGCTTTCTTTCTCAGCCTCAGTTCCACCGCCCCCCTGAAAACTTTTCACCGCCTGCAAGAAGTCAAAATCCTGAATACTCAAAACATCCGATTCTGCCAGAATGCAGGCCCGTTCGATAGCATTTTCGAGTTCCCTGATATTACCGGGGAAATCGTATCGCAATAAAAGTTCAAGAGCTTCCTTTGAGATTCCTGTTATCTTGCGCGCGCTTGCCTGCGAAAAGCGCCGAATGAATCTGCCGACGAGCAGAGGAATATCTTCCTTTCTTTCGCGAAGCGGCGGCAACCTGACCCGTATCACATTGATTCGGTAATACAGATCCTCTCTGAATTTGCCTTCCTTGACATCTTTTTCAAGATCCCGATTGGTAGCAGCCAGAATTCGGACATCGATTGGAATGCTCTTAACACTCCCGAGCCTTTGAATTTTTCGTTCCTGGATCGCCCGCAAAAGTTTTACCTGCAAATGGAGCGGCAGCTCCGCGATTTCATCGAGAAACAGTGTTCCACCCTGGGCGCTTTCAAAAAGCCCTTGTTTACGGGCATCCGCGCCAGTAAAAGCGCCTTTTTCAAAACCGAACAACTCGCTTTCTAGAAGATTCTCAGGGAAAGCTCCCATGTTCACTGGAAGAAACGGCCCTGTTCTTCCAGACCGTTCATGAATGAACCGTGCAGCAACCTCTTTGCCGGTTCCGCTTTCACCGGTCATCAGGATAGTTGCTGAAGAGGGAGATGCCTTTTCGAGCAGCTTTACAATCTCCTTCATTTTAGGGCTTTCGCCGATCATGCCGCTGTCCTCATGAACGGTTGACATGCCAGCTTGGAATTTTCGCATGACTCGCTGAGCTTCCACAGCTTTTTTCAATCTCAGCACGAGTTCGTCAGGATCAAACGGCTTGACAAGATAATCCTGCGCTCCCAGCTTCATTGCTTTGACGGCATCCTGAATTTCTCCATGGGCCGATATCATGAGAACGGGTATTCCCGGTCTCTCGTCCCGGATCCAGGAAAGCACCTGCATTCCGTCCAGTCCCGGCATCCGCAAATCCGTCACAACCGCCTCATAGCTTTCTTCTTCCAGTTTCTGAATGCCCGATTTTCCATCGAAAGCCACATCGAGCTCGATGCCATCATCGAGCATGTATGATTGCAAGGATAAGCCCAGCTGTTTTTCATCATCTATCAATAAAATTTTCATGGTCATCTGCCTGTAAAATTTGATTTCCTTCTAATATAGACTATACTTGAAACATGGACAATGCAAACCTGTTTTCAAGCCTGAACCAGCGAAAGAAAATCAGAGCACCGGTCGTTTCAGGTATTTTCTATCCGCAGTCTCCGCAAGCTCTTACTGAAAGAATAAGCTTTTTGCTCGATAAAGCTGAAATTCAGTCCCCTTATCCTTTTTCAGCGATCATCTGCCCCCACGGTAGTCTCGAATACAGCGGTGATATCGCCGCTCTCGCATGGAAATCCGTTTCTCGCATGAATATCGATACGATCGTCATCATAACACCCTCGCATCATTGCTTTGAAAATGGAATTTTTCTGCCCGAATCCGAATATTTCGCCATCCCTGGCTCTGAGATGCAGGTGGACAAAAAAGCGATAAAGGCCCTCCTCCATTGCAGTTCGGCGTATGTAAAAAACGATCT
>JAJTBL010000383.1 GCA_021286925.1 Spirochaetia bacterium
TCGCCCGGTAATAGAGCCCGTTCATCAAACCTGCCATCCCGCCCAGTCCCGGTCCCAGCGCAAAGACGAATATGATAACCTTCCGCACGTCGATGCCGACCAGGGTGGCGGTTTCGCGATCCTGCGCCGCGGCGCGAATTGCCGCTCCAAAGGGTGTTTTCTCGATGATAAACCAGATGATAAGCATTAAAAGAAACGATGTCCCCAAGATGGTCAGCTGGAGGACTGTCATCGGAACTCCCGCCACCGCGATGCGGGCTGACGGAACCACAGATGCAGGAAAGGCCTGAGGCCGCGCTCCCCAGATGGCCATGATCCCATTCTGAATAAAGATGGCCATGCCAAGCGCGGAAACGACAAGCGAAAGCCTTCCTGATGGATAGACCGGCCGGTACGCGATTCGCTCAACCAAAATGCCTGCCAGCGCAATGCTTGCCGAAACAACAAAGGCTGCAAAGGCGATGCCGCCCCAGAGCCCGATTGTCTCCGATATCTTGCCGGCTGCGCTTGTCAGCAGGCTGTAGCCCAGAAAAGCTCCAAGGGCGAAAAGATCTCCATGGGCGAAGTTGATCAGCTTCATGACGCCGTATACCATCGAGTAGCCTAAAGCCACCAGCGCATAGAACGAACCAACTGTCAGCCCATTTACAAGCTGTTCAATGAAAGTTTTCAACTGATGTTCCCGCCTGTTTCAGGGATTTTTTGATGACAGAAGGCATCGAATCAGCGCCCGGCTGCATTCGATGCCGCTCTGTCAGAAACGAAACTTCACAAGACTCAACAGACTTCTAAAATTGATGCTATTTGGTGTAAACCTGAAGTTTGCCTTCATTGTCCACGACATACATCTTGTACGGAACATCCTTGCGGTCGCCGCGTTCGGTAAAGAGTACCGGCCCGGTTACGCCTTCGACACCGTCCATTTTGCTGTGCATGATATCAGCAATGGCTGTACTGTCAGCCTTGCCGGCTTTCGCAATGGCTCCGACAATTCCGTAGAGCGCGTCAGCCGCGTAGACAGGCCAGGGGCTGGAGGGCAATTCCTTGTATTTTTCTGCATAGAGCGCTTTGAACTGCTCGGCGATCGGCGTTGTAACATCGGTAACCAGCGGCTCCTGGGTCATGAGCGCGCCCTTTGCTACATCGATGCCAGCAATTTTGACAAAGTCATCATTGATTGCCGCATTGCCGCCGATGAAGGGGCAGGTCAAGCCGGCATCCCGAGCCTGTCTGATGAGAAGGCCGGCTTCAGGATAGTAGCCGGTAAAATACCAGACATCCGGCTTTGTCTCTCGCAGTTTGGTTACCGCGGCGGAAAAGTCCTTTTCCTTGGGGGTGATTGCGTCAAAGTAGACAATCTCAGCCTTTCCCTGTGCGATATATGGCTCGAGGGCTTTTTTTGCTTCATCCGCGACGCCTTTCGCGAATGTCGAATTGTCATGCATGATGGCAATCCGCTTTGCTCCCATCGTTTCTACGGCATATTTGCCGAAGAACAGCCCCTGCGCGTCGTCGCGTCCGCAGGTTCTGAAGAAGAATTTACGCTCCTTGTCCATGGTGAGCCGGACTGCCGTACAGCCATAACCGACGGACACAAGCTTGTTTTTTTCATAGATGTCAGCAGCCGGTTCAGTCACGGAAGAGCCATAACTGCCGATGACCGCGACTACTTTCTGCGAAACCGCTTTCTGGGCTGCAAGGGCTGAATCCTTGG
>JAJTBL010000384.1 GCA_021286925.1 Spirochaetia bacterium
ACTGAAATTCCCGTGACCGCTGCGGCCGGAGATCAGCAGGCGGCGCTGTTCGGTCATGCCTGCTTTGAGCCTGGCGATGCGAAAAACACGTACGGGACCGGCTGTTTTACCTTGATGAACACCGGCCCCTTCCCCGTTGAATCCGCGCACAACCTCCTTTCGACCGTTGCCTGGGACCTGGGCAAGGGTTACACCTACGCGCTGGAAGGTTCTGTTTTCATAGCCGGCGCGGTTATTCAGTGGCTTCGCGACCAGATGGGTCTGCTCGCGGACTCGGCGGAAAGCGAACAGCTTGCCCGCTCGGTGCAGGATACCGGCGGCGTGTACCTCGTTCCGGCTTTTGTCGGACTCGGCGCTCCCTACTGGGACTCCGATGTCCGGGGAACGGTGGTCGGCATAACCAGGGGAACCGGGCGGGCCCATTTTGTCCGTGCGGCGCTGGAGGCCATAGCCTATGAATCCCGGGACTTGCTCGACGCCATGGAAAAAGATTCGGGCAGAACGCTTTCCAGCATCAAGGCTGATGGAGGCGCTTCTGCGAACTCCTTCCTGATGCAGTTCCAGGCGGATATCCTCAACCGGAGTGTCGTGCTTCCGGAAATCGCCGAAACAACAGCGCTTGGGGCTGCCTACATGGCCGGGCTCGCGCTGGGCTATTGGTCTGGATTGGATGATGTCCGTAAAAACTGGAAAAAGCGGCGGGAATTCAGGCCGGAAATGAATGAAGGTGCGCGGGCCAGGCTTCTTGCCGGCTGGGATAAGGCAGTCGAAACCGCCCGCAGGTTTCGATAATCGCTGAAAAACACACGGGAGACATGGCACATGACAAAGGCAGAACAGGCAATAGCAATGCATACGAAAGGCTCGTCCTGCTCACAGGCGGTTTTTGGCGTTTTTGCCGAGGATTTGGGGCTTGATCCGGCAACGGCTCACAAGCTTTCAACAGGACTTGGCGGCGGCATGGGGAGGATGGGGCTGACCTGCGGCGCTCTAAGCGGCGGCGTGCTGGCGCTCTCACTCAAACATGGAAACCCGGATGCTGTCGACCAGGCAGCCAAGCTGGACACCTATGCGCGATGTTCTGCTTTTATTACAGCCATGCAGGACAAATTCGGTTCGACAGAATGCCGGACGCTTCTGCATGGCGCCGACCTGTGGACTGAAGAAGGACGCGCCAAAGTCAAGGAGCACAATCTGACCGGCAAAGTCTGCAATGCCATGATTGCCGAAGCGGTCAACTATCTTGAATCAGCGCTTCAGATTGAACAGAGCTAAGGAGCCTTCCCATGGATGAACGATTTAATCAGGGACGAAGTTTCCTGAAATCCAACTGGCATCTCGTATCGGAAATCAAATCCGACCAGGCAAAAGGCCTTCCGCCTCCGCCGCAGGAGTTTCCGCCGGAACCCGATGAGAGCCTTGTCATGCTGCCAAAACCTGACGAGCTCTTCAATGAAGCCCAGAACAAGAGCGGATCGGATGTCCCCTCGGAAACGCTGTTTTCGCTCTTGAAGACCCGCAAATCACGGCGAATTTTTAAAAACGAATCGATAAGCCTGCGCCAGCTGGCGTTTTTACTGTGGACCTGTGAAGGAGTCCGGGAAAACAAGGGCAAGTATTCCTTCAGGACTGTTCCTTCAGGCGGCGCTCGGCATCCGCTTGACCTCTACGTTTTTGCGCACAAGGTTGATGGTCTGCCGGTC
>JAJTBL010000385.1 GCA_021286925.1 Spirochaetia bacterium
TGAGAAGCTTGAGCAGAGCGCCGATCGTTGAAAGCGGATCGCGGACCCGGGATGGGTTGATGATGGTGCCGCCATTGGAGCCTTCCCCCATGACTCTGACCAGCCAGCCCTGGCGCGCAAGAGAATCGGCAAGGCCAACCACATTAGCTTCGCCGGTCTCAGCCCGGAAAACCGAAGCGCCGAAACGGCTGGCAATCGCTTCAATCCGCATGCTGGTCGCATCATTGACTGCGATTGCGCACTGACTCGCCTTTTCCTGCGCATGGAGAAAGGCGAGCTCCGCCAGACATGACAGGGCAAAGACTTCCTGCGCTTCCAGCAGTCTGGATTGCTTAAGATGGCGGTCATAAAACACGAGATTACCGCGGTCGCCATCGCAATCCGGGACATAGCCGAGTTGGAAAGAGTTGTCAGCGGCGTGCATTTCGTCCAGTTTTTTCATGCAGAGGTTCAGGGAGTCGCCCTCGGGGACAATTCGATGAACAAAATTGCGCGGATGCGCATTGTAGAACTTGCTGTTGATGTTCATGGCTTCCAGAAAAGAGCTGTCCATGGAAAGGCTGCGTGCCGAGCCGTTGAGTTCGGCGACAATGCCCAGCGGCCGCATCCTGCACTGTTCGGCAATCATGTCCAACAGAAGGCGCTGGCCATCCAATTCGGCTTCTCCTGTTATTACCTTATGAGAAAAGAGAATATAGGCAGATAGCGCTTGGCGTTTCCAATGCTGGGCCTGGCTGAAGCACTCCGCGATGACAGCCGGATGCGCAGCCTGAATCAGGGAATATGCCTCTGCTGCTGGATTTTCACCATTGAGCAAAGCCTTCAGCCGTGCGATAAGCGGGGCGATTTCAGCCGCTGACAGGACACCGCCCTTAGCAAGGCCGAATTTGATGCCATTATGGCCGGGCGGATTGTGGCTGGCTGAAATATACGCAAAACCATCGGCATGCTGTTCATTGTCGAGCGGCAGACTGCCTGCATATGCCGCGTAAGCCATGATTTCCGGCGCCGATATGATAAAGCAGTTGTGAACGCCGACACCCATGCCGATGAGGACCCGGACAAAAATATCCGCAATAGCCGGTCCTGTGGGCCGCGTATCAATTCCGAGCAGGACGGTTGGCTTCGGAGTGCCAGCCGCCGTAAGGATAAATTCGCCAAACGTTTTTGCCATGAGGGCGGCGATAACCTTGTCGGCATCGGATATCCGCGGACTTAAGGAATCTTCTGCCTGAACCTCCTGGCTCCATGCTGCCATTTCGGCATCGTCGCTGTGAAGGGCAAAAACCTTCCGCCATCCCGAAGCGCTCAGGATCAGGCTGGAGGCGCTTTCCAGCACCGTTTTGCGGGAGGGCAGGCGCTCGCGAGCGAGCGGGGCGATATCCGGGTCACCTATATCAAAACCGGTTTCCGGGTGAAAAATCATGGACATGTTCAGTTCTCCTTTTCCTGCAGTATAGAATATTATGCCGCGGTAATCCAGGAATCGTGAAGCATGGGTTTACCAAACAGGATTAAGAATTTATAGTCTTAGTTACGATGATACGGGTTTTCAATTCGATTTTCTGGTTTTTGCGCGGTATCAAGGTTTATGCCCTTGTCGGATCCACCGGCACCGGCAAGAGTTTCCGTGCCAAGCTTGTCGCGCAAAAATATGGAATCGAAATGATCATAGACGACGGCATCCTCATCAAAGGCGA
>JAJTBL010000386.1 GCA_021286925.1 Spirochaetia bacterium
TAATCCTGAAAGATTTGTCAACGCCTTCCCGGATGGCGATACTCGGCACGACAATCACAAACTTACTCCAACCGTACTGCCTGTTCAGCTCGAAAATGGTTTTGATGTAGCAGTAGGTCTTGCCGGTACCTGTTTCCATTTCAATATCGAGATTGAAACGACAACCGGCACTCGTCACAAGAGAGTCGGACAAATGAAGGTTCTGCCCGCGCTGCACGTCTTGGATATTGGCCAGCACCTGCTTATCAGGAAGCATAATGTCAGCATTTTTAAACCCGGTCTCGTACAGACTTGCCTGGGCTCTTGAACCGGGGTCAATCCGGTAAACAAGGCCCGAAGTGTTCGCCTGACCAGTAAAGCACTTGACAACCGAGTCAACAGCCGCAGTCTGGAATTGCTGGATTTTAAATTGCAGTTTCATAGATATTCTTTTCGTCTTTTCTGCACCCTTTGCTTATGCCTGGCTCATCCTTTCTGCAACAGATGCGCCTAATTGATTTTTTTATAATTAGTTATAAAAATCCTCTTTCTGCAAAAGACTATTCCTTTCTGCAAATCCACCAACTAAACATGCAATCCCCACCGAGGTTGAGAACGAGAACCATTGTTTCGAATCACTTTGGCACGGCGGAGCTTTGTCAGGAGATTAGCCACTTTCTTTTTCTTTTGCTCAGAATCCAGCACCTCACTTAACTTGTCTAAAAGAAGCTTATCGATCTCCTCCCGAGAGGCTCCTCCAAACCGCTCGAGGTAATCAGTGATAAGCTTGCAGTAGTAGTCATCATCCTGAGGCCGGGTTCTGATGTATTCGGCTTTGTTTGCCGTTACTTTTGCGATTGACGCCGAAACGTACAGGTTCGGCTTGCGACCTTCGATCAGACCATCACGTCGTAACCGTTTGATCATGTCGTCAGTAAGCGAGAGCTTTTTCTGCACCCGGTCAAGGGCAAGAATTTCATCGAGCGGCAAATCTGTTTTCTGTATGAGCATCCGGCTGTAAGCCGCGTCCACAACGCTGCCGTACACGGTCATCTTGACCGCATTGGGCTCGCATAAGTCATAGTCAGGCATCGGAAAGTAGCGCCTTGCCTGACCAACATGCATGGCATAAATGCCATAGCCCATGGTATCGATCATGTTCAGCTCAGCCATGGCTTGCGCAAGGAAAGGGTTCCTGTAACGCCGGGGGGTCTTTTCTCCGGTCACATAGTCTGCCGGGATTCCCTCGAAGAAGCCGCCTTCATTTTCAAAAACCAGCTTATCCGGCAGTTCGGTCACCAGAATTCGTCCATTGCGGGTGTAGTCCTGATGGGCAATGCAATTATGCAGCGCTTCCAGAACAACCTTCTGATCGTACTTGGCTACTTCAACTGCCAGTAACGCATCATCGGGAAGTATCCGCAGCTGAATATTTCGGCTCTTCTGGTACAGGGTGGTGGTATTCAGCAGAAACGGCGGGCCAAAATGCTCGTATGCTCGCTCTGGACCTTCCAACTTCCAGGTCATTTGAGCCGGGTGCGGTGAAAGCAAATAAGCCGCTTCCGGCTTACCGAGCAACAGGAGTGCCGTACGGGTAATTTTACCTTCCTGAGTCAGCCTGGCCCGGTCGAGGAATGTCAGCAGTTGCCAGCGCAAAACATCTTCAGTGGCAAATCGGTTGGCATACTTTCGGGCAAATGAGTCGCGAGCCT
>JAJTBL010000387.1 GCA_021286925.1 Spirochaetia bacterium
GCAGAACTGGCGCAGGAAATTCGCGGTGAGCTCAAGGAAGATTATGCCACTGATTATGATCAGGCTGGAGCGATTGGCAGACGGTATCGCCGCCAGGACGAAATCGGAACTCCGTTCTGCGTCACCATCGATTATCAGACAAAAGAAGACGGCACGGTAACCGTCAGAGATCGCGACAGCATGGAACAGGTGCGGGTTCCGCGCGCAAACCTTTCTGACTTTATCAGAACAAAGATTAAAGCATATAAGCGGCAGGCTTGATCAATGGAGTCCGTTAATATTTTTGCTCACGCAGCACGATTGTGCAGTGCCGGCGTGAGTTTCGCCATGACCAGCATTGTGCAAGCCCGAGGCTCAACGCCCCGGGCTTCTGCCCGCATGCTGGTTGAGGAAGATGGAACCTGTATTGGGACTATCGGCGGCGGCTTGCTCGAGTCTAAGGTTGTCAAAGATGCGCTTGAGTGCATAAAACAGGGCACTTCCGCCGTAAAAACCTACGTTCTCACCTCATGCTCAGCGACAAACGAGAGCTTGGTGCCTGAATCCGATTCGCCTTCCGATTCAGCGCGCCTGGATATGGATTGCGGCGGGACGGTAGATATCGCTATTGATGTCGTTTCAGGACGGAGACAGCTGGTGATTATCGGGGCTGGGCATGTCGGCCTTGCACTGGCAAAGCTTGCTGACATGACTGGCTTTTCGGTTGTCATCGTTGACGAACGTCCTGCGCTCGCCAGCAAGGAACGATTTCCCATGGCATCTGCGATTTACAGCAATGCCGATCTTGTGACAGCAATTCATCAGGTACCGGAACAGGAAGGACAGATTGTAGTTATCGCAACGCACTCAGAAGACGAGCGGGCACTGCGGACCATGGTCACCAGAAAATGGGCATATCTTGGCATGTTGGGCTCACGGCGGAAAGTCAAACTTTTGCTCGAAAAACTGGCGGGGGAGGGCGTCCCTGCCGAAACCCTTGGCAAAGTTCACGCACCAATAGGCCTTGATATCGGCTCCGAAACCCCTGAAGAAATTGCAGTTTCCATCATTGCGGAGATTATGAAAGTAATCAGCCGAACAACGGGTTCCAGTCTCGCAGACCTCAACCTTTAAGAAAGAAAGGATTGATTCGGGAGAATAATCGGATCAGGTATTCCAAAATTTGCGGGCGCGATTGGTTTCGTGCCCGCTTTTTATTCAGAGCACCGCGTCTTTGCAGGCTTTTGATACGGTGAATTTCAAGACATTTCTCGCCGGAATCTTGATGCTCTCTCCCGTTGCGGGGTTCCGACCCATCCGAGCCTTGCGTTTTGATACCTTGAGAATTCCAAAGCCCGGCACGGTAAACTTCTTGTTTTTCTTCACTTCCCTGTAGGCAATAGCCGCGAGAGCTTCGAGCGCTGCTTTCGCATCCTTTTTGGTAAGTCCTGTTTCTTCAGCAAGAGCGGAAACCAGTTCGTTCTTCGTCATCGCTGTCTTTTTCTCAGCCATCTGATTCTCCTTTTTGATCCAGATTTTTCAAGCATCATACTGCAAGCGGAAAAGCCTTAAAATCAGGCCTTTATTGATACTATTCTATCATAGGGAAAGAAAAAACAAAACAATATTCTGCAGTTTTGCAAAAATCATGTGTCAAGATATTGAGATTTGTCCGCATTGGCTTATATACTGCTGATATAACAAG
>JAJTBL010000388.1 GCA_021286925.1 Spirochaetia bacterium
GTACCAATGGGCGCATCAGCGACCTGCGTATAGCCGCCAGCATCATGAAGGGCCGGAAGATCGATGATTCGATCCGCTGTATTGTTTTCCCGGCTACCCAGCGTATTTATTTGCAGGCACTCAGGGAAGGCTTGATAGAAACATTCATAGAAGCCGGAGCTGTTGTTTCGACACCCACCTGCGGTCCCTGTCTCGGCGGCCACATGGGAATTCTCGCGGCTGGCGAGCGGGCAGTGAGCACGACCAATCGGAATTTTGTCGGCAGAATGGGACACAAGGATTCTGAAGTTTACCTCGCAAGCCCGGCAGTCGCGGCGGCGAGCGCGATTACCGGCCGCCTGACTGAGCCTGAAGAAATCTGTCCGGTTCCTCTTTCGAGAGATGTTCTCTATTCAATGGAATTTTAAGGAGTTTCATATGGCATATCAGAAAACAGCCAGCGGCCGTGTGCATAAATACGGAGATAATGTGGATACCGATGTCATCATTCCGGCGCGGTATCTTAATGCGTTCAAGCCCGAAGAACTTGCCATCCATTGCATGGAAGACATCGACGCCGAATTTTCAAGCAGGGTAAAGGCGGGAGACATCATCGTCGCGGGATATAATTTCGGCAGCGGCTCATCAAGAGAGCACGCTCCCCTGGCGATACAAGCCTCGGGCATTTCCTGTGTCATTGCCGCTAGTTTTGCCAGGATTTTCTACCGCAATGCGATCAATATCGGGCTTCCCATCCTGGAAAGTCCGTCCGCCGTTTCAGCCCTGCAAAACGGCGAGCGAGTTGAAGTCGATTTTTCCGACGGGACTATCAGGTCCCTGGATTCTGGCCGGCTGTGGGTTACCTTGCCCTTCCCGAAATTCATTCAGGAAATCATTGAAGCAGGCGGACTGGTTGAATATACACGGCGAAACCTCGAGGCTTAGCTTGGAGGCTTAGCTTGGAGGCTTAGCTTATAGGCGCAGCCTCAGGGCTGAAAAAGAGAGGACGATATGAAAGCAAAAATAGGTGTTATCAGGGGAGACGGAATCGGACCGGAGGTTGTCGGTTCAGCGCTTGAAGTTCTGCGGGCAGTCAGCCGGAAATTTCATCATAATTTTGAAGAAGTTGAGCTGCTTGCCGGCGGATGTTCGATCGATACCTACGGAGAACCTCTGACCGCGCAAACCCTTGAGCAGGCCCGGCAGTGCGATGCGGTCCTGCTGGGTGCGGTTGGCGGGCCGAAATGGGATTCGCTCCCCGGGGCAATGCGGCCTGAGCGGGCCTTGCTCGGGCTTCGGTCGGGGCTCGGTGTTTACGCCAATCTGCGGCCGGTCAAACTGATACCCCAGCTGATGGAAGCCTCGCCGCTGAAGCCGGAAATTTTGCAGCGCGGCATCGATCTTCTCATTGTCCGCGAACTCACCGGCGGCATGTATTTTGGAAACCGGGGCAGGCTTACCGATAAGTCAGGCAATGCCGCCGCCTTCGACACCGAAACCTATTCCGTACCGGAGATCCAGCGGATCCTGGAAGTGGGATATGAGGCTGCTATGGGCCGCTCGAAACGCCTGTGTGTGGTTGACAAGGCCAATGTCCTGGAATCCTCGCGGCTCTGGCGGGAAGTCGCCGCATCTGTTGCAGGCCGGTATCCTGAAGTGACCACAAGCTATCTCTATGTCGACAATTGCGCGATGCAGCT
>JAJTBL010000029.1 GCA_021286925.1 Spirochaetia bacterium
GCTGGGAAATGCGCTGATTTTATCGTTATCAACCCTGATTCATTTACGATGCAGCCTATCTATGACCTGTATGCCGCGATCGTATATGCCATGCGGCCCGACACTATCGAATCGGTTTTCGTCCAGGGAAAGAAAATTGCGGCAAACCGGCACATGACAACCCTTGATGAAGCAGAAGTTCTTGCGGATATGAAAGCTATTGCGGCAAACTGCAAGAATTATATTCGATCCATAACACCGAAAAATCCCGCTGTCTGAGCTGGCTGCATGAGGTTCAGAGATCCATTGTTGAACGATAGGGCGGCGCGGTCCGGCGATGCTCCTTTTTTGCCTTTTCCAAAAGAGCCGGATTTTCCGCAAGCATGAAGCCGGAAAGCGCCAAGCAGGCTCCAGCCCATCGAGCTGCCTTGAACGCCCAGCTGGACCCTGACGCTGAGCACGACTGCCAGGTATGGGCTCCCACCCCTATAGGCCAGGTCGCGGCATTCATCTGCCCGGTCGGCGCCACATAGGACACATCCCCGGTGTCGAGTGAGCCGCCGATTCGTTTTCCCCTTCCAAAATCACCGCAACTATCATGCCAGACTTGTGCAGCGAGCTCCCGAGGCGCACCGATTGGATCGAGCGTTGCCAGGCGATCAGCTTTGGGCACCGTAGCTTGCAAGGTCTTCATGAAATCACGTTCAGCTTCGGCAGGTTCTGGCAAAGGGATTCCGCGCATCGCCTGCGCCATTACATCCTGAATAGTGTCATTGGGAATATAATCGCATTTGCCATGTTGAATTTCGATGCTGTAGCCGGTTTCTGTCATAAGGCAGGCGCCTTTGGCTGCCTTGAGAATCCGCTTGGCGACAGAGCGGATCACTGCCGCATTCGGCGCCCGGATATACAGAAAACTTGCGGCCTTTGACGGCACGATATTCGGCCGGTCGCCTCCATTGGAGATGACATAATGCAGCATTACGCCTGGCTGTACATGCTCTCGCATAAATTCGAGAGAAAGGTTGAAAAGCTGAACCGCGTCGAGAGCGGAGCGGCCGGTCTGCGGCGCCATGGCCGCATGGCTTGCTTTGCCCGTAAAATTGAATATCAGCGCAAGATTGGCGCTGGTTGTATATCGGTGCGGCGTATTGACGTCAGCAGGATGCCAGGTCATCACCGCATCGGCGTCATTGAATCTTCCTGCCTTGACCAGGGGTATCCTGCCCAGGGACTCCTCGGCGGGACAGCCATAGTATCGGACCCTTATGGGAATCCCTGATTCCTGCGCGGCATAAGCCAGCGCTTCCGCTGCCGCGAGCGAACCCATCCCCAGAAGATTATGCCCGCAGGCATGCCCGGGCGCGCCAGGAGATACCGGCTCTCTGGATGTGCTGCACCGCTGGGACATGCCGGGAAGCGCGTCATATTCTCCCATGAATGCGATAACCGGCCCCGAACTGCCCTTTTCTCCCATGAATGAATGCGGCATTTCAGGAAATTCGGTAATCTGAAAGCCTGAATCCGCAAGCCGCTCCCGGTAGATCGCTGACGACTTCTCTTCATTGAAGGCTGTTTCAGGGTTTTCCCAGATGGATTGCGAAATCCAGTCATACACCGCGGCGTTTGACGCGATAAACGAGGTAATTTTTGCGGCTGCTTTATCCATCTTTCCCCCAGGAGGCATGTTGTTGGCGATGCCGGCTTCGATTAAAGTCCGGTTTTAGCTTTGACACGGACCTGCCCGTCGCGAGCAGGGGCAAAGCTCGGATTCAGTCTGAGGCTGGCTCCATAGGCTTCATAGGCTTTCATGTAGCGCCCCAGCATTTCTTTGACATAGCCGAGCCGGTACCACCAGTAATACATCTGTTTTTCCATGGTTGTCGCCGTTGTAAAGGCGATATCGGCGTGTTCGTACTTTTTCAGCCTGACATAGCATTCGCCGATGTAATAGTATGCGCTCGACATCCGTTCTTCATTCGGCGGAGCCAGCTCGACATAATGGGCAAAGGTCTTGAGTGCCTCTTCATTCTGGCCGAGGAAATAAAGCGATTCCGCAAGGGTTTCAACAACGCGGTAATCCTTCCGGGTGTTCTGGTTTTTCTGCACAAGGGATACGACATCCTGGTACCGCTTGAGCCTGAAAAGGTTAGCAGCCTTGAGGGCGAGATAGTCCGAATTGGCGGGCTCAGCCAAAAGCAACTTTTCCGTCTGGGAGAGGGAGGAAGCGAACACCTTCTCGGCATCAGCTTCCTTGTTCGCCATCTGGAGCTGACGGCCGCGCTGAAAAAGCTGCAGTGCGGTTTGGTAGGAAGCAGGTTGAGCCGGCTGTGTCTGGCCAGGCACTTTTTGATCGTTGTTCTGGGCGCCAGGACGACTCAGCGATGTCATGATGAACCCCGCCGCCAGCAGCAAGATGGCTAAGTTCCGAAAATCCGATTTTCTCATGCCTGCCAGCCCCTCTTTCAGCCTAGCCTCTTGTGAAGCTGGCTATTGTTATTGCAGAACCTCATTGATAGCTGCGGCAGCCCGCCTGCCTTCACCCATGGCAAGGATGACCGTCGCCGCCCCCAGAACGATATCACCGCCCGCGTATACCCGATCCAGGCTTGTTTTCTGCTTTTCATCAACAATAATATGACCATGCCGATCAACATGCAAGTCAGGGGTTGTACGCGATATGAGCGGGTTCGATTCGTTGCCGATCGCGACAATGACCGTATCGAAGGGCACAAAATGCTCGCTGCCCCGGATTGGAACCGGTTTGCGGCGCCCTGACTCATCCGGCTCGCCCAGCTGGTACGACAGCACCTCAAGCCCGGCAACCTTCCCCTTATCGTCCCCTACCACTTTTGTCGGGCTGGCAAGAAAATCGAAAATGATGCCTTCTTCCATGGCATGTCCGACTTCTTCGGCTCTTGCCGGCATTTCCTCCCTCGTTCTCCGGTACAGGACACGGACTTCCTCCGCGCCGAGCCGCATGGCCATCCGCGCCGAGTCCATGGCCACATTGCCGCCGCCCAGGACCGCGACCCGCCGGGATGGATAGATGGGAGTGCCTGCCTTACCGATTTCATAGGCCTTCATCAAATTAGCCCTGGTGAGGTATTCGTTCGCACTGAAAACACCGACCAGGTTTTCGCCCGGAATATCCATGAACTTCGGCAACCCTGCCCCGGTGCCGATAAAAACAGCGTCAAACCCATCTTCCTTGAGCAATGAAGACAGTTTCCTGGTCCGGCCTACCAGGAAATTCATTTCGAATTGAACTCCCATGGACTCGAGCAGTCCCGCCTCAGAAGCAACCAGCGCCTTGGGAAGCCTGAATTCGGGGATGCCGTACACCATGACGCCGCCGGCCTTGTGAAAGGCTTCAAACACCGCGACATCGTGGCCTTCCCTGCGGACATCGACCGCGCAGGTAAGTCCGGCAGGGCCGGCCCCTACTATCGCGACGCGCTTGCCGCTGGATGGCCCCGCGTGCGGGACCGTCTGCAAACCATGCTCCCGCTCGTAATCAGCCACAAAACGCTCAAGCCGGCCTATCTGCACCGCCTTATCCACCCCGCCCAGCGCCTTGCCGACTGTGCATGGCAGCTGGCATTGTTTTTCCTGCGGGCAGACACGGCCGCAGATGGAAGGCAGCAGGTTGGTCTGCTTGATGACCTGTCCTGCCCCAGTAAAATCGCCTTCCTTGACCTTTCGGATAAATCCCGGAATGTCGATTTTAACCGGGCAGCCGGCGACGCACGGTGCGTTCTTGCATTGGAGGCATCGTTCGGCTTCCAGCATGGCTTGTTCGCGGGTATAGCCGATAGCGACTTCCTGCATATTATGCCGCCGAACCTCCGGATCCTGGCATGGCATATCCTGAACCGTGATCGCCATTCTGGCTCGCGGCGTGAGCGCCGCCGAGTGGATTTTTTCAAGCTCAGCCTGCGCCGCCTGCTGATAGAAGCTGGTTTCCATGTGGCTCATGATCGTTCCTTCTCCAACTGCTTGATGGACATTTCCAGATGGCACTTTTCATGCGCCTCTTTTTCGATATCCTTGTAAGCGCCTAGGCGGGACATCATCTGCCCCCAATCCACCTGATGCGCATCAAATTCCGGGCCGTCCACACAGACAAACTTGGTAGCGCCGCCAACTGAAACACGGCATCCGCCGCACATCCCGGTTCCATCGATCATGATGGTGTTGAGCGAAGCCAGGGTTTTAATGCCAAACGGTCTGGTTGTTTCGGCGCAGAACTTCATCATGATGGGCGGACCGATGGCTACCACGATATCAGGCGGGGGTGATGCGGCACAGAGCTCGGCGAGCGGGACAGTAACGAGCGCCTTCCGCCCTGCCGTACCGTCATCGGTTACGACAATATTTTCGTCAGCGACTGCATTCATTTCGTCCTGCATAATCAAAAGCTCCGCAGTCCGGGCTCCCGAGATGACCGTAACACGATTACCGGCTTCTTTCAGGGCTTTGACAATGGGATGCAGGGGAGCCAGCCCGATGCCTCCGCCGACACAGACGGCCCATCCGAATTTTTCTATATGGGTTGGATTGCCGAGCGGCCCCAGCAGGACAATACTGTCTCCCGGCTCTTTCAGCGCAAGCTTATGGGTGCTGGCGCCGACTGTCTGGAAAATCAGGGTCACGGTTCCCTTTTCAGGATCGGCATCGGCAATGGTAAGCGGTATCCGTTCAGAATACTCCTCATCATACATGACAACGACAAATTGGCCGGCCTTCCGCTCCCTTGCAACCAGCGGCGCCAGCACTTCGATCCGGTATACTTCTTCAGAAAGCTGCCGTTTTGAGACAATCCTGTGCTCTGTTTTCATGAAAACTCCCGTTTGCGTAATTCCGCAATCAAGCATTCCGTGGTATTGTACAGGGTGAATTTCGGTTTTGTAAATGCTAGGAGCTGAACCAATTTCAAAATTTCATTTCACGGACAGCGATACTACGAGGGAGGAAATCATGTCAGTACCCCGCTTCAGAGAAAAATTTACCTCGAAGCCCTTTTTCAACCCATCCGATTTTCTGGGCTACATGAAAAAAATCGGTGCGCTCTCAGACAGGCCGGCGCCCCGCGGCGTCATCCTCGGCTATCAAAACAGCCTTTTCAAATATGTTGTCGAAAATTACAAAACATCAGCGGCTGAAGGCTATTTCGGCTCCTACCTTCGGTATATCGACGAGCCTTTCGCTGGCAGCGGTCAGGTCGCAATCGCCGCGAATTTCGGCATCGGAGCGCCTGCAGCGGCATTCATAATAGAAGAATTGATAGCCTGGGGCGTTCAGGAGTTCATTTCAATGGGGATGGCTGGCTCGCTCAGAAAGGACCTGCCGCCAGGTTCGCTCGTGCTGTGCACTTCGGCATTCAGGGACGAAGGGACATCCCATCACTATGTTGAACATGATGAGCCGGCCTATCCGGACCCCGAATTGACATCGAGGCTCGAAAAAGCGCTGAGAGCCCGAAATTTGGACTTTTCTAAGGGCCCCACCTGGACGACCGACGCGATTTACCGGGAAACTCCGGCTGAGGTTGTCGGCTACCGGGATCTCGGCGCTCTGGTTGTGGAAATGGAAGCCTCGGCGCTTTTCACCATCGCAAAATTCCGGAATGTTCCGATCGCTTCCTGTTTTTCGATTTCGGACACACTCGCGGAACTTGAATGGAGACCTGAGTTCCACTCGGATACAACCCGGGAAGGACTGGAAAAGCTGTTCCATGCGGCAGTCGATGCCTTGATGGCATAAGAAGGATACGGGGGAAGCAGGCTATGACAAAATGGGCAGCACGCTTCCCGCTTTCCAGCTTCCCCGGATCGAACTGACCGGCGCAACCCGGCAGGCTGTCCCCAAAATTGTGCCGGGATTGAGTACGGTATTGCAGCCGACTTCGCAGGCATCGCCGAGGACAGCGCCGAGTTTTTCCAATCCGGTATCGATCCGCTCCCCCTGATACCCTTCGCCGATCAGCTGAATGCGGATCGGCTTTTTATCAAGCCTGACATTGGACAGGATAACCCCCGCGCCGATATGCGCATGCTTTCCCAATATCGAATCCCCCACATAGTTGAAATGCGGAGCCTGCACCCCGTCAAACAGGATGCAGTGCTTGAATTCGCTGGCATGTCCCAGCACACAGCCATCCCCCGCCAGAATCATGCCGCGCAGATAGGCCCCCTGGCGAATTTCACAGCCCCGGCCAATCCATGCCGGCCCCCGGATATAGGCTCCCGCCTGCACAATCGTTCCCTCGCCGAGAAAAATCGGTCCCTCAAGAAAAGCCCCCGGCTCCATGACAACATGCCCCTGCGTCCAAACCCCTGCATTCCCGGGATCACTGCCGCTCGCCAGTGCTTTAAAAAGCCCAGCGAGGTAATCCGGAAGGTTTTTCAGCGCATCCCAGGGACAGCCAAGTGCCGCAAAAAGCTGGTTATGGGCAAAATCTTTCTGCTGAAAAAGCTCGGGAAGCCCGGCATACCGATACAAACCATCACGCATGAGAGCCTCCTTGTTTCCAGAGCGGTGTCGGGAAACTGCCATTTCGTGTCAGAGCTGCCAAATTCGATTGAACCTCGGGCAGATCATCAGGATTCGTGAGTCCGAAACAGGCATCCTCAACCGGAAGCGCTTTCACGGCCACAGCTCCGCCCTCCAGCATCGAGCGTATTATATATGGAAGAAAAAATTCGTTTTTCGCCCAGTTCGATTCATCGGCAATAAACTCGGCGAAAAGCGCTTGTGCATAAGAAAAAACAGCAGGGGTCAGCCCCCAGAGGTTCATCGAAACGGGTGAGTCAGGGGCGAGCGTCCGCTCTATTCCGTCGGCATCTACCGAGACTATGCGCCTATTTTTCTGCAGAACCTTCGTATGCTCGACTATTTCCTTGAGCATGCCGGATGAGTCAAGACCGCAGACAGCCCGCGAAACACTGCCATTCCGAGATAAAACCCGGCTAAGCTGGTAAACCGGCAGGCAGAAGATATCCTTTTTACCGCGCCGCAGAAATTCAGCAGTAACCTTGAAAGCCTCAGCTCCATAGAAATCATCAGCGTTGATGGTTGCGAAAGGGCTGCCGGCAAGAAATTCCCGCGCACAGAGCAGTGCATGCCCCGTTCCCCAGGGTTTTATTCGACCTTGAGAAGCCAGAAAAGCAATAAGCTTGCCTTTTGCCGGCTCAGGCACGCCAGCCAGCGCATCCTGATAGGCAAATTCGTATTCCAGATTCGGAGGCAGCCTTTCAGCGACAAGCTTCCTGAAATCCGCTTCCATTTCGCGCTTTATCAGAAAGACCGCCTGGGAAAAACCTGCCTTGCGCGCATTGTAAAGGTTGAATTCCAGCAATGTTTCGCCCGCCGGTCCGACCGGCGCCATCTGTTTTATACCGCCGAAGCGAGACCCCATACCCGCTGCAAGCACCAGCAACTTCATGGCTCCACTATACGCCGGCAGAGAAAATCGTCAAGGGCAGAAACGCGGAACATCGGCTGCGGCATTCGCTAAAATTATTCCGATTCATTCTGCATATTCATGCGGGGATATTGAAATATTTCAAAATAGGGTTTAGGATTATTCAGCCCAAACAGGCTTCCTTTTGCCAAATCAAACGTGTAGCATCAAACTTTTTCAAACTATGATCTGGGAAAAGGTACACGCCTGCGCAAGCAATTTTATCCCAATCCTCATAAAAGGAACTATCAATGGCTGATTCCAAGAAAATGGTCATGGTTGACGGGAACGCGGCGGCGGCGTATGTAGCCCACGCCTGTTCTGAGGTAATCGCAATTTACCCGATCACGCCATCCTCTCCGATGGGCGAACTTTCTGATGAATTTTCTTCGATGGGCAAGAAAAACCTCTGGGGAACGGTCCCGCAGGTTGTCGAGATGCAGTCCGAAGCAGGAGCCGCCGGCGCAGTCCATGGCGCGCTGACAACCGGAGCCCTTTCCACTACCTTCACGGCATCACAGGGTCTGCTCCTCATGATTCCGAACATGTTCAAAATTGCCGGTGAAGCGACTTCTACCGTCTTCCACATCGCAGCCCGCGCCGTTGCAGCCCAGGCTCTCTCTATTTTCGGCGATCACCAGGACGTCATGGCCGCCCGCCAGACCGGCTGGGCCCTGCTGGCTTCCAACAATGTTCAGGAAGTCATGGATATGGCCCTGGTTGCCCACTCCGCAACCCTGAAAACCCGCGTCCCCTTCCTCCACTTCTTCGACGGATTCAGAACCTCCCATGAAGTTCAGAAAATCGAAGAAATCCCGTTCGAAACCATGAAGAAGATGATCCCGGAAGATCTGGTCCGCGCTCATCGCTCACGCGGTCTTTCCCCTGAACATCCTGAAATCCGCGGCACCAGCCAGAACCCCGATGTCTACTTTGCCGGCCGCGAAGCAGTCAACAAATTCTACGCTGCTACCCCTGCGATTGTTGAAGAAACCATGAACCAGTTTGCCCAGCTGACCGGCAGGGCTTACAAGCTGTTCGAATATGTCGGCGCTCCCGATGCTGAACGAATCATCATCGTCATGGGTTCAGGCGCTGATACTGTCGATGAAACTGTCACCTATCTCGCCTCAAAGGGTGAAAAAGTCGGCGCTGTCAAAGTCCGCCTCTTCCGCCCCTTCTCAGTCGAGCACTTTATCAAGGCGATCCCGGCGACCGTCAAATCCATCGCGGTACTTGACCGGACCAAAGAACCTGGCTCAATCGGCGAACCCCTGTACGAAGATGTCCGCACCGCCATCGGCGAAGCGATGGGCAGCGGCAAATCGCATTTCAAAGGCTGGCCGACTGTCGTCGGCGGCCGCTACGGTCTCGGCTCATTCGAGTTTACCCCGGCCATGGTCAAGAGCGTCCTGGACAACCTTGCTCAGGCTGAACCCAAAAATCACTTTACCGTCGGTATCGTCGATGACGTCACCTTCACCAGTCTTCCGTATGATGAGAATTTCCACCTTCCAGCAGAAGGTGTCGTGGAATGCCTCTTCTACGGTCTTGGCTCAGACGGAACGGTCGGCGCGAACAAGAACTCCATCAAGATTATCGGTGACGAGACATCCAACTCAGCCCAGGGCTATTTTGTCTACGACTCGAAGAAGGCCGGAACCTACACCATCAGCCATCTCCGCTTCGGCCCGAAACTGATCAAGAAACCCTATCTGATCACAAAGGCCGATTTTATCGCCTGCCACAAGTTCTCCTTCCTCGAGAAGCTGGACATGCTGGTCAATGCCAAGGAGGGCGGTACTTTCCTGCTGAACTCCCCCTATCCTGCCAACAAAGTATGGGACGAGCTTCCGCTGGAAGTGCAGAATCACATCATCAATAAAAAGCTGAAGTTCTACGTCATTGACGCCATGGCTATCGCTGAAAAAGCAGGCATGGGCACCAGAATCAATACCATCATGCAGACGGCATTCTTCAAGATTTCCGGCGTCCTGCCCACCGATGAGGCCATCAGGCTGATCAAGAAGTACACTGAAAAGACCTATCACCGAAAAGGTGCTGATGTTGTCGCGAAAAACCTGGCCGCCATCGATCTTGCGCTCAATGCAACCGAAGAAGTCAAGGTTGGCAAGGCTGATTCCAAACTCAGAATCCTGCCGCCGGTTCCCGCCAACGCTCCGGCATTTGTGCGCGAAACCCTGGGCGAGATCATCGCGGCTCGCGGTGACAAGATCCCCGTTTCAAAACTGCCTGAAGATGGGACCTTCCCAACCGGAACCACCCAGTTCGAAAAGCGCAATATCGCTGAAAAAATCCCGGTCTGGAATCCTGAAATCTGTATTCAGTGCGGCAACTGCACCATGGTCTGCCCGCATGCTGTTATCAGACTCAAGGCGTATGAGCCGAAATATCTCGAAAAGGCTCCCAAGACCTTCAAGAGCGCTGATGGAAAAGGCAAGGAGCTTGCCGGTCTCAAGGCGACACTCCAGATCGCTCCGGAAGACTGCACCGGCTGCGGCGCCTGCGTGAATATCTGCCCTGTCAATGACAAGGCGGTTCCCGGCCGCAAGGCAATCAATCTCGAACCCCAGCTTCCTCTCCGCGAAACCGAAAAAGAGAATTGGGAGTACTTCCTCTCCATTCCTGACACACCAGCCAAATATCTCAACCTCAACCTGCCCAAGGGTATCGGCATGAAGCGCCCGCTCTTCGAGTTCTCCGGCGCCTGCGCCGGCTGCGGCGAAACTCCGTATGTCAAGCTCATGAGCCAGCTCTTCGGCGACCGCGCTGTCATCGCGAACGCGACAGGATGTTCTTCCATCTATGGCGGAAACCTCCCCACCACGCCCTACACCAAGCGAGACGACGGACGCGGCCCCGCCTGGTCCAACAGCCTCTTTGAGGATGCTGCCGAATTCGGCATGGGCATGCGCCTCACCGTTGACAAGCAGACCGAATATGCCCGTGAAATCCTCGCCTCCGTCAAGGGGAAAGGTGTCGATGCCGCGCTTGCTGACCGTCTCCTCAACAACCCAATGGAATCGGATGAAGATGTTGAAGTTCAGCGGGCTGCTGTCGCAGAACTCAAGAAAGCTCTCGCCAACAATAATGAAGAGTGGGCAAAAGAGCTCGTCAATGTCAGCGAAAGCCTGATCAAAAAATCAGTCTGGATCCTGGGCGGCGATGGATGGGCTTATGACATCGGTTTCGGCGGCCTCGACCACGTCATTGCCTCCGGCAAGAACGTCAACCTCCTGGTTCTGGATACCGAAGTCTATTCCAACACCGGCGGCCAGGCGTCCAAGTCCACCCCGATCGGCGCGATTGCGAAATTTGCCACATCCGGCAAAGAGACTATGAAGAAAGACCTGGGCATGATCGCGATGAGCTACGGCTATGTCTACGTTGCGCAGATTGCCATGGGTGCCAACATGTCACAGACCATCAAAGCTTTCCGCGAAGCTGAAAGCTATGACGGCCCCTCGATCATCATCGCCTACTCGCACTGCATTAACCAGGGTATCGATATGATGAAAGGCATGAATCAGCAGAAAATCGCGGTTGAAAGCGGAGTTTGGCCGCTGTATCGCTACGACCCGCGGCTCAAGGCTGAAGGCAAGAACCCCTTCCAGCTCGATTCCAAAGAGCCGGATTTCAGCAAGCTTGACACCTATATGTACGCCGAAGTTCGGTTCAAATCACTCCGCGACGCCAACCCGGAACGCGCAAAAATGCTGCTTGAAAAACAGCGAGTCCTGATCGAGCGCCGGTATAAAGAATACCGCTATATCGCTGACAGGCCGTTCTAAGATTTAAATCGAAGAATAAAATGCCAAAGCGGGCTGGATTTTCCAGCCCGCTTTTTATTTCCCTGTGCCGGGGTTGGCGTGAAGCCGGCTTGACGAGTCAGCTATTGTCCGGTATTTTTATCCAATCTTGAAAGCAAAAATAACGAATTTCAAAT
>JAJTBL010000030.1 GCA_021286925.1 Spirochaetia bacterium
GTCAGTCTGGATCCACCAGTTTCTGCTCGAAAAAACAACCGGCTCATCAGGCAAACCAGCGGACTGAGCGCATTCTGTCCTGATTTTCAAACCTTTCAGATTGCCGTGTGTCTGTGCTTCCTGGCAATATCCGCCCAGACCGAACAGCATTTCCTCGATTTCAGCGCCGAGAACAAGCCTTAGCCCTTTGACTGCAGGATCGAGTACCTTGAACTGACAGCGCAAAACCTTGCTGGCATAAAAAAACCGAATCAAAATTGTTTCGCCGAACCGAAGCAGTCTCGATTCGGCATTTTCATTGACAATTGAAAAGGAGTGCAGAGCCTTCCAGACCAAAGGTGCATCCGGTTTTGAAGCCGAAGGCCGGCCTTCAGCGAGGCCTTTAGATTGGTCTGCAGACCGGTCAGCAGACCGTGTTTCCCGGGGTCTCAGGACGAACAGGGCTGGATACCGCTTCCGATGGTGCAGAATTCTTCGGCCTTCAACGGTCAGAATAAAACCATCCTGCCACTGTTCGAACAAAAACACTGGATTACCCCCTTATTCGATCACCTCCCAGCCGGCAATCTTCGCCGCAATTCTGAAAGGTTCCAGATACGTACCATACACAACTGAAGCATGATGCGCAATTCCATTGTTCACGACTTTCGCCAGAACTTCCTGAACTGGGCTGTCAAAAACAGCTTTCAGATAGGTTCCTTTCAGTTCTTTTTCCATGGGAACCGCAGTTGCCTTCTGGATGAACACCCGATACTTGCCGTCAGCCGAATCAAGCCGCAAAACCGAAACTTCGCCGCTCTTTAGCACAAAATCAGCGGTAACACCCTTACCGCCGGCAAAGTAGGTATCCAGCGAGCGGTTGCACTTTCCATCCCAGAGATTGCAGGGCGCAACGCCGCAGTGCCAGAACAGCGCATGGTTCTTTTCAAAATCGACCTGTGAAAAATCGAACAGGAAGGGCGTTTCAGCGCCGACAGCCCGGTGCATCAGCATGGAAATCGCACCTTCGACATCCCCTTCGCAGGCGAGGATTCTATCTTCTGACTGCAGGAGGCTCATGGCGGCGCATGGAGAAATCCCGTATTCTGCAGCAAATTCCGGCCAGCACCGGATTGCCAGCGCGTCCAACTTGTTCTTGTCCAGGAATTTCTTCATCTTTACCGCGAGGCGCGCAACTTTGTCGAGCTGAGCTTCCGAAATTCCCGAGCAATCAAAAACCTTCAGATAGTCTTTTTTCCGTTCCGCGGCTTCCTCATCAGTGATCGGGAAATTCCACATATCGGAAAGCTCATAGTGGTCGAGCAGAATGCCGGTCTCACGATACAGGGAGAGGTCCGCAAAACTCAAATTGAAAAAGCCGTGCGCCCGGTAGCCGATAATGCCGATATGGGAATTTTTCAGAACCGCCAGCGCGCGGAGGGCATCAACCCAGTCCGTGTCGACATCAGAACGGACGACTGCCCTGAAGTTCCTGATTCCAGCCTTGTAAAGATTGGAAGCGTTCAGGTTGACACCGCAGACTGAATTGAGCCTGATCTTACCGCCGTTATAGGGAAGCTCGGGCAGTCCCCATAAAAGGATCGGCGCTTTGACGCTCTTGGCGATCTCAAGCGCCAGATGTCCCAGATGGAAGGTGCCTGAAATGATCATGACGCCATCCACCTCGGCTCGCGCAAGCTCCGATGCTGCCGCTTTCGCCTCGTCCACTTCAAAAACAAGGTTTTCCGGCGCTGTCAGTGTGACGTTCGGCAGAGCCGCAAGCTGGCTCCGGATATCTGCCCACAATTCTTTGGCCGCGTTGAAATCGAATGTTGTTCTGGAAAGACAGACGGCTCCCAGTCGAATATGCTGTTTCATGGTTCATCCTTCAATGTGAACTGCCTGAGGTTAGGCAATATTCACATTTATTTATTTTCAGAGAGTAAGTAAATCACCAAATAAGGATTCCGTCAATCCTGGGACTTACCTGAATCTGTCGAATTTTTAAATAATTTTTTATCGATATTGCTTGACCTTTTTTTTCATATCAGGTATATTAATTTTGCCTGCCGATGAAACGGCATTCGTGCTCAAGTAATCGGATTTTCCGGCTCCCGGGTTGTGCCTCCTTCTCCGGGAGCCATTTTTTTGTTCTTCCATATGATAACAAAAGCCTGAAAAAAACATTGCGGGATTGGCAAAACAACTATATAATCAAAGCAACTCATACCATGTTTCATGTCATGAGACTGAAAAATGCCACCCAGACGCGGTGTTTTCAGTTTTTGGCACACAAAACCAGGAGGCTTTGAATGAAGAAACTGCTCGTTATCGCACTGTGTATGCTGGCTGTAACCGGCGCCTTTGCACAGCAGAAGTTTATCGCGATCGGAACCGGCGGAACCGCCGGAACCTACTATCCGCTCGGCGGAGCGATGGCGGAAATCTGGAATAAGAATATCGCCAAGATGAACGCAACTGCCCAGTCGACCGGCGCTTCAATCGCCAACGTAAACCTGCTGAGAGACGGCAAGGTCGATGTCATCATTCTCCAGAATGACGTTGCATTCTATGCGCTCAATGGTGTGGAACTGCTGCAGGACAAGGCATACAAGGACATCCGCGGCATGGCTTGCCTCTACAACGAGACTGTTCAGCTAGTCGCGCTGGAATCGTCCGGGATCAAGTCTGTCGCCGATCTCAAGGGCAAGAAGGTTTCAGTCGGCGCTGCAGGTTCCGGTGTTGAAGCCAATGCCCGCCAGATTCTTGAAGCCGCGGGTCTGACCTACAATGACATCAAAGTCCAGTATCTGTCATTCGGCGAGTCTGCAAGCAATCTCAAAGATGGCAATATCGACGCGGCCTTTACCACAGGCGGATTCCCCATCGCTGCCATTCAGGACCTCGCGGTCTCCAGAAAAACCGTTCTGGTTCCGATGGACAAGGCGCTTGTTGACAAGCTCATGAAAAAATGGGCATTCTACACCCCGACTGTCATTCCCGCCGGCACCTATAAGGGTATCGATGTCGCAACGCCCTCGGTCGCGGTAAAATCCATGCTGGCCGTCAGCGCAAAACTCGATGCCAATCTCGTCTATGAAATGCTGAAGACCATGTTTGAAAACACCCCGAGGCTGGTAGCGGCTCACTCACAGGGCGCCAACATCAAGCTGGAAACCGCCCTTGACGGCATGTCCATCCCCCTGCACCCAGGTGCTGAGAAATTCTACAAAGAATTCAAGAAATAAGCGCCATCTCGCCATTTCTTGATGCAACAACCATGGAAAAGCGGGCTTTGCCAGAATCATGACGGGTCCGCTTTTCTTTTGAATGACAGGATTGAGATTACCAGCGAGGAGCGGCAGCAAACCTTTCATGCAGTTTTTCAAGTTTTTGCGAGGAAATTCGAAAAAGCGCAAAACTGCTGTTTTTTTGGCGGTGTTTCTTTTGGTTTGCGGAATTTTGCCACTTTTCCTGCTTCAGCGGATTCCAGCCCTTTCCATCTTTGATGAACATGGGAGACTGCTGATAAAAATGTCCTTACCTGACGGTAGCTTTGTTCATCATTACATCCATTCGATCCACAAGACACCGGTTGATGAGGTTTTTGCCGTTAAAAATGGAGAACTGCTGCTGACACAGGTTCGGTATGATTCCTATGGAGTCGGGATGCCGAATGATGAGGGTGAGGGATTTATTTTGAAGGACGGCCGTTTTATCGTGAACCTGCGGCGAACTTTCAAGCAGATTGAAATCCGTGTGTCGCCAGTACCGGACCACGGGATAATAATAGGAGATATTCTGTATCGCTTTACCGATTGGGCAGGCGTGGAAGATCTCCTGGTACTGAAGCCTTCGGTTTCATATGCAATACATTTCGGGAGGAATTCTTTGCCATGAGCGAAGAGATTAAAACAGAAGACCAGGCAATCGACAGTCAGGAAATTCTGAAAAAATTCGACAAGGAATCGGACTACCGAATTTATACCGGTTTCTTTGCGAAGGTAGTCGCGGCAATTGCGATCACTTTTTCAGTCTTTCAATTATATACGGCTATTTTTGGCGTTCTGGACGCCATGATCCAGCGTTCCATCCACTTGTCATTTGGACTCTGTCTCATTTTTCTGCTCTACCCAACGAGCAAAAAATGGTCCAGGTCAAAGCTCCATCCTGTCGACGCCATTCTGGCAGTGCTTGGAGTTTTGGCTCCGATGTACATTGTCATGAATTATCAGGCACTGGTGGGACGGGCTGGTCAGACAACGACCCTTGATATTATTGCAGGCATCATTGGCATCCTGCTCGTACTCGAAGCCGCACGCCGAGTTGTCGGCATCCCTATCATCGTGATTTCACTTATTTTCATTTTGTACGCTTTCCTTGGCCCCTATATTCCCGGCAAAATGGCACACCGAGGCGCACGGGTGGACACCCTCGTTCAGCACCTTTACTTTACAACGGAAGGCGTATTCGGCATACCATTGGGTGTCTCCAGTACCTTCATCTTCCTCTTCATTCTCTTTGGGGCCTATCTTGAAAAGACCGGCCTTGGCCAGCTTTTCATCGACCTCGCAAACGCGGTAGCAGGATGGGCAGCCGGCGGACCGGCGAAGGTCGCGGTCCTTTCCAGCGCTCTCATGGGGACCGTATCCGGTTCTTCCGTCGCAAACGTTGTCGGAACGGGGTCTTTCACCATCCCGATGATGAAAAAGCTCGGATACAAACCGGAATTCGCGGGTGCTGTTGAAGCGACCGCTTCAACAGGCGGCCAGCTAATGCCGCCAATCATGGGCGCCGCAGCTTTCCTCATGGCGGAATTCACCAATGTGCCCTATGCCAGAATCATTGGAGCAGCAGCCATCCCGGCTTTGCTGTATTACTTCGGTGTCTGGGCTGGCGTTCATTTTGAAGCAAAGAAACTTGGCCTCCGCGGTCTCAAGCGAGAAGATCTACCGAAATTCAAGGTCATCATGCTCGAGCGTGGCCACCTCATGATTCCGCTTATCGCGATCATTTATCTTCTCGTTACCGGGTTCACTCCGATGAAGGCCGCTTTGTGGGCCATTATTCTTTCAATTCTCGCTTCGATGCTGAGGAAATCCACCAGAATCAAGCCGATTGACATCATCAAAGGACTTGAAGCAGGAGCGCGTTCTGCTCTGGGGGTTATAGCGGCTACAGCCTGCGCCGGGATTATCATCGGTGTTGTAACCCTGACGGGCCTTGGTCTGAAGCTCGGCTCCACCCTCGTCGAAATCGCGCAGGGCAATTTGATCATCACCCTCTTCTTTACGATGATAACTTCGCTTTTACTTGGAATGGGCGTTCCAACCACCGCAAACTATGTCATCACTTCAACAATTGCCGCTCCGGCCATTGTCATGATCCTGGCTCAGAAAGCAGGGATTGACCCCAATGTCGCCGCGCCAGCCTCAATAGTTCTTCCTGCACACATGTTCGCTTTCTATTTCGGGATCATCGCTGATGTCACGCCGCCAGTTGCGCTTGCCGCATTCGCAGGAGCCGGTATAGCAAAAGCCAATCCGATGAAAACCGGCTTCAACGCGTCCAAATTGGCAATTGCCGCATTCCTGGTTCCCTACATTTTCGTACTGAACCCGCAGATGCTGCTTTTCAATGTAACCGCTATCGATATGATCTGGATGCTCATAACCAGCCTTGTCGGTATCATTGGTGTAGCGGCTGGTGTCAATGGCTGGTTCCTGACGAATATGACCTGGTGGGAGCGCCTGCTTTCAGCGGTTGGAGGTCTTCTGCTGATTGTGCCGGGTATCGTTACCGATGTCGCGGGCATCGGTCTTGTCGGTCTCGTTTTTATTCTGCAAAGAATTAAAAAGGCTAAAAAGGCATAAATTATTGTCTGGGACTCTGTGAAAATCGAAGTTTGATAAAAAAGGGGCCGCTCAGGCCCCTTTCTTTTTTGCAATTTAAGCAGTTGCCGCATGCGCTTATTCAGCCAATTTCAAGATGTCGGCGAACACCCCGCCAGCGGTGACATCTGCGCCGGCTCCAGGTCCCCGCACGATGAGCGGATTTTCTGCATAGCGATCGGTAGTAAAAACAACCATGTTGTCAGTACCGGCAAGATTGAAGAATGGGCTTCGCGGACCAAATTCCTTGAGCATAATGGAAGCCTTGGTTGGTGTTATTTCGGAAACATAGCGAATGACATTTCCATGTTTGGCAGCTTCACGCCTTTTGGCCTCGTAAGCTTCGTCAACGGAAGGCAGAATTTCGAGAAACTCCTCAATGGTCTGCGCAGCAAGACAGGATTGCGGAAGGAGCGGTTCTATCCGGATATCTTTAAAGTCAAGGTTGAATCCAGCCTCTCTGATAAGAATAAGAGTTTTCCGCGCCGCATCAAGCGCGCTCAAGTCGTCCCGCGGATCCGGCTCGGTATAACCCTTTGCCTTGGCTTCTTTGATTATTTCAGAGAATTTCCTACCTTCTTCCAGGGTATTGAAAAGATAGCTGATAGTACCGGACAGAACAGCCTCGATCTTGTGGATCCTGTCCCCGCTCGCGACAAGATCCTGAAGCGGTTCAATGACCGGCAACCCAGCGCCGACCGTCGTTTCGTACCGATAGATATTCCCCTTTTCCCGCGAAATATTGATGAGCCGATTATAGGTCGATTTTTCTCCCGCATTTGCCCGTTTGTTGGGAGTTACAACAGCGATGGACGATTTCAGGATTTTCTCATAGCGCTTTCCTGGCTCGTCGCTCGCAGTACAGTCACAGAAACAGGCTGAAGGCAGGTTCATCGCAATCATCCCATCGATAAAAGCGTCCAGATTGGCCTTCTCAGCCGATGTGGCGGCCTCCCGCCAGCCTTCCAGCCCGATACCGTCTTCCTTCAAAAGCATGTATCGCGAGTTGCAGATGCCTGCCACATTGATAGCAATGGAATGCTTCTGCCGCAAATCGGCTTGCTGCCGCGCAATCTGAGCAAGCAGAGTGCTGCCGATAAGACCGGTGCCCACCAGGAAAAGATTTACTGTCCGTATCCCCGCGAGAAAGAATGCATCATGAATAGTCTGCAGTGCCTTGCCCCGATCCCGCCGGGCGACAACGATTGAAATATTCAATTCCGAAGAACCCTGGGCAATCGCAACGACATTGATGCCGTTTCTGCCTAAGGCGGAAAAAACTCTCCCCGCAATGCCAGTTTTCCGCTTCATTCGCTCGCCGACGACCGCGACGACAGAAAGGTCTTCTTCGATTGAGGGTTTTTGAATGAGACCGGCCTTGATTTCAAGCTCGAATTCACCGCTGATTGCCTTGACTGCTTTCGGGCCATCCAGCGGGTTGATGGCACAGCAGATAGAAAGCTCGCTCGATGCCTGTGTAATCAAAATGACATTGACCTGAGCCCCTGCCAGCGCGCCGAACATCCTGGCGGCAATGCCGGTCACACCTGGCATTCCCGGGCCCTGAACCCGAATCAACGCGATATCGGCAATCGATGCCAATCCCCGAACCGGGTATCCGCTGGAAGCAGCTTTTTTTGCGATCAGCGTACCGGGCGCGTCGGCATTGAAAGTGTTTTTTATACGAATAGGAATTCCGCGAACCATTGCGGGCAGGATAGTAGGCGGATGCAAAACCTTCGCTCCAAAATGTGACATTTCCAGGGCTTCTGCATAGCTACTTTCGTTTATGACAAAGGCATCGCGGACAAGCCGGGGATCTGCTGTCAGAATTCCGTCAACATCAGTCCAAATCTGGATTTCTTCAGCATCGAGCGCGGCTCCCAGAATGCCGGCGGTCAAATCCGATCCACCCCGCCCCAGCGTTGTTGTGATCCCGGTATCTGTCGCACCGATAAAGCCGGTGACAACCGAGATGAATGTGTTGTTTAAAAGCCGCGCCCTGATGAGCTCCCGCGATTCCTGTTCAAAATAATGAGCTGAGCCGAATTGGTCATCAGTGCGGATTATCTCCCTCGCATCGACAAATTCGGCTGGCATCCCACGGACCGCAAAGGCTTTTGCAATGATATAGGCTGACAACCGTTCACCATAACTCATTGCGAGATCCAAGGTTCGAGCTGTTTTTTCATGAAGCAGTGAAATACCGGTCAGGAGCTTCTCAATTTCTCCCATCTTTGTGATGACATGCTGTTCAACCTCCGCAAGATTTTCCTGATGGTTCGAAGCTGAAATTATCAGACTTCGAGCCGACTCGAGATGCCGAGTCTTCAGCGACTCCAGCGTATCCCAAAAATCTCCTGATGAAGCCGCCTGATTGACCGCTTTGATCAGCATGTCCGTAACGCCGGAAAACGCGGACACGACAATGATTCTTTCACCTGACTGCCGTACGATGCCAATCAGCTTTTCAATCGATTGCACACTGCCTACCGAGGTGCCGCCAAACTTGAGTACTTTCATGATGTTCTCCGCTAGAATCCAGGTCTGGTTTTAATTTGCAGAACTATAGCACAGGAGAAATTCGGAAGGTAGAGGGATACTATCGATAAGAACAAAAAAAAGCTGCCTGATATCTATCAGACAGCTCATTTTATCTTTTAAAAGTATTTTTTAGGCAGCTTTACCCGAGGATTGAAATGAGAACACCTGCGGCTACAGCCGAGCCGATGACACCTGCGACGTTTGGTCCCATAGCGTGCATGAGAAGAAAGTTGGTCGGGTCAGCTTCAGCGCCGACAACTTGACTCACCCGTGCAGCCATTGGTACTGCCGATACACCAGCTGATCCGATAAGCGGATTGACCTTGCCCTTGGTCAGCACATACATGAGCTTCCCGAAGAGGACGCCGCCCGCTGTGCCGCAGCTGAACGCGAACAATCCCAGCGCGATAATTTTCAAGGTTTCCGGATTCAGGAATCGTTCAGCGGTCGCGGTGGAACCGACCGAAACACCAAGGAATATGGTCAGGATATTGATCAGCGCATGCTGAGCGGTATCCGACAATCGGTCAGTTGAACCGGTTTCACGGAAGAGGTTTCCAATCATCAGAGCGCCGACAAGGGGCACGGCGGCGGGAAGCAGAAGACCAACAAGAACGGTAACCACTATGGGAAACACGATCTTTTCGGTTTTTGAAACCTCTCTCAGCTGGGCCATCCGCACCATTCGCTCTTTCGGGGTTGTCAAAGCCCGCATGATAGGCGGCTGAATCAGCGGAACCAGTGCCATATAGGAATATGCTGCAATGGCGATGGGTCCCAGCAATTCAGGCTTGAGCTTGGAAGTAACGAAAATCGCGGTAGGGCCGTCAGCCCCGCCGATGATACCGATGCTGGCAGCGGCTTTTAAATCGAAGCCGAGATATGTCGCGAGGATGAATGGAATGAAAATACCAAGCTGTGCGGCGGCTCCGAGCAGAAGGCTCATCGGATTGGCGATGAGCGGTCCGAAGTCAGTCATTGCCCCAATGCCAAGGAAAATGAGCGGCGGGTAGATGCCGAGCTTGACTCCCTGATAAAGGTAGTAAATGAGGCCGCCCGGCATATGATCAACCGGTCCGTCGACAATGCCGGTTATCGGCAGATTGGCCAGCAGCATGCCGAATGCAATCGGCACCATCAGTAACGGCTCATACTTCCGGTAAATACCGAGGTACAAGAGTATAAAACTGACCAGCAGCATCAGGATCTGTCCTGCTGAAATATTGACAAATCCTGTTGATTGTATAAATTCGGTAAGGAATTCCATCATGGGGTTCGTACCCCCTCTTACGCGAGATCAACAAGCGGATCGCCTGTATTCACCGATGCGCTGACTGGAACTCGCAACGCGACGACAGTTCCATCCTGAGGAGCGACAATCTCATTTTCCATTTTCATGGCTTCAAGAATCAGGAGAACATCGCCGCGCTTGACAGCCTGCCCTTTGGTCACTTTGAATGCCATAACGGTGCCGGGCATGGGGGCCTTGACGCTGAGAGCCCCTGCTGAGGGAGCTACAGCTGCAGCTGCAGCTGAGGCTTCAGCCGAGGCTGGGGTAGCGGCGGGGGCTGGAGCTGGGGCTGCTGCCGGTCGGGGAGCCTGAGCGGCTGTTGGCGCCGTGGTTCCGGCGCTAACTTCTTCAACCATGACATCGTACGACTGGCCATTAACGGTTATTCGGTATTGTTTCATAAGGTTCTCCTTATCCTGTTATTCTCTGGTATAGCGTTCAACTCGGCCCCAAATCGGGGTATTGAAACTGCCTTCCTGCCGGGAAGCAGGAATTATCGAAGCGATTCTAAAGGAAGAAGCGGAGGTCCCGCTCGCAGCCGCGATAGCCGCTGTCAGAACGGCAATCAGCGTCTGATCGTTTTCTGCCGCGGCAGGCACTTGGGAAACCTGATGCTTCGCTGGCTGGCGATCGGATGGACCGCTCATCTCAGGGAGCGGTGCGGGATTGGGGTGTTTTTTTTCTTTTCGGCCGCTAAAGATAAGCGGGAATAAGGAAAGAATTCCTGCAAGCAGGATGAGCGCGACAAACACTGTTCCCACACCCGCAAACATGATAAGCCATTTGTTCTGCATACTATGCTTCCTCAGACAGGGATATTGCCATGCTTGCGGGACGGCAGGGTCTGCCGCTTGCCGAGAAGCATGGAAAGCGCCGCGCAAAGCCGGGCTCTTGTCTGAGCCGGATCAATGACATCATCGACATATCCGCGGGTGGCCGCTTTATACGGATTGGCAAAATTGGTCTTGTATTCTTCAATTTTAGCCTTTCTTGTGGAAGCTGGGTCCGATGATTCATCAATTTCCTTTTTGAAGATGATATTGGCAGCGCCTTCAGGGCCCATGACGGCGATTTCAGCGGTCGGCCATGCAAAAACCTGATCCGCGCCGAGATGCCGCGAGCACATCGCGATATACGCACCGCCGTATGCCTTGCGCAGAATGACGGTCATCTTGGGCACTGTCGCCTCGGAATATGCGTAGAGCAGTTTTGCTCCGTGCCGGATAACGCCGCCGTGTTCCTGCCCGACTCCCGGCAAATAACCAGCGGTATCGGTAAAGGTCACAAGCGGAATATTGAAGGAATCACAGAATCGGATAAACCGGGAGGCCTTGTCTGATGCGTTGATGTCCAGAACTCCGGCCAGAACGGCAGGCTGATTCGCGATAATGCCGATTGACCGTCCCGCAAGCCGCGCAAAGCCCGTGACAATGTTTCGAGCGTAATCAGGCTGAACTTCGAAGAAGTCGCCCGCGTCGACAACCCTGCGGATCACTTCACGGACATCATAGGGCTTGTTCGGCGCTTCGGGCATGATATCGGCCAGTGAAGCGTCAGTACGGGCCGGGTCATCGCCGGTATCGACAATCGGTGCGTCTTCGATATTGTTCTGCGGAAGATAGGAAAGCAGTTTTTTAATGCCTTCAATGGTCGAATCCTCGTCCGGGTACC
>JAJTBL010000031.1 GCA_021286925.1 Spirochaetia bacterium
GTGTTGCGTATTGCCGGTGGTATCTTTACAAAAATTGCCGATATCGGTTCCGACAATTTTCGCTTTTCTGAAATCAAAAACAGTATGCTCAACCGGTAAAGGCGCGCTTTCTAACGGAATCTGCCGTGCATCAACCGGGAGATATTGTGATGCATTCAGTGTGAGGATATGGTTTAAAATAGTGCCCTTACCTTCCCCTTCCAGATTGAAATACGCATGATTGGTGAGATTGACGGGCGTCCTGGCATCGGTCACAGCGGTATAGTCCAGTTTCAAGGTGCCGTCTGCAGTGAGCGAGACAGCTACCTGGCAATTGAGGTTCCCCGGATAGCCTTCTTCGCCATCCCGGCTTTTCCTGCTGAAGACCACGCTGTTTTCTGCATCATGCACGGATGCCAACCAGAGCACCTTATCGAAACCACGTCTTCCGCCATGCAGATGGTTGGTGCCATTGTTGGCGAAAAGCTGGTATTCCTTGCCGTCGAGGGTAAATCGAGCGTTCGAAATTCGATTAGCATATCTGCCGACCGTCGATCCTAAAAAAGGATGCTTGGCTGCGTAGGGACTCAGCGTAGCAAAACCGAGGAGGACATCTTCGACAATGCCATTCCTGTCTGGCATACGAAAACTGACCCATGTTGCGCCGAAATCGGTAAATACAGCCTGAAAATACCCCGCTTTTAAAATATAGAGCGAAACATCACTGCCGTCGACCAGTGTCCCGAAATATTTTTTTTTAACCGACATCAGAGACTCCTTCCATGTCCATTTTAAAGACGATAATACAGCTTATACAACAATTCGAACCATTTTGCAGGTATGACTCGCTTCAATCCCGCAGCGAATTTTTGAAATACAGGGCCGACAACAATCCTCAGCGGCATTTTTTTCTTTTCAAGTATACCAGCGACGGCGCGCGCGGCAACCTGGGGATCTGAGCCATGCATTTCATCATGTTCCTGGATGCTGATGGTCCTTTGAAATGCTTCAGAATAAGGACTCCCCATCGTTCCGCTTTTTTTGCGGGCCGCTGTAAATCCAGTGCTGAAGTCCCCGGGTTCAACGATACAGACATCAATGCCGAAGGGTTTTACCTCATGACGCAGCGACTCAACAAAGCCCTCGAGCGCAAATTTCGATGATGAATAAAAAGCCTGGAAAGGCATGCCGATTCTGCCTGCCAGCGATCCAATAATGACGATTTTCCCTTGCTTCTGCTGGCGCATCTGAGGCAGACAGCCTTTTACTGCAAGGACAGTTCCCAGAAAATTGGTTCTCATTTGCAGATCAGCGTCGCTCATCGCGGTGTCTTCTACGGAACCGGCAATTCCCATGCCGGCACAGGCAACAAGAACGTCGAGCCGTTGCTCATTTGCAATGACACATTTGACTGTTTCATAAACCGATGTTTCCGAAAGGACATCCATAGGGTAAAAAACAATCCCGTGTTCATCAGCTTTTCCGGGCTGAGATGGATTTCTGCCTGTTCCGTATACCCGGTATCCGCGGCTTGCGAGTTCAATGGCAACCGCTTTCCCAATGCCGCTGGTCGCGCCGGTTACCAACGCCACCTGAAGTTTTCCGCCTTTACCATTACTTTCCATTTTTGCTTTCCTTATCGAACTTTGAAAGTCATGCCAGCCTCACCGACCGCGGAAACGATAATATGCGCAATTTGCTGAGGAGTCCATCGTTCTGTATCGATGATCAGATGAGCCTGCGAAAGATCGTCCGTGTCGAGATTATAAATCTCTTTATACCGTTTCTGATCTCGCATATCACGTTCTGCGGTAAAACGGGCAAGCGCATCCTTGTCGCCGCCCTCCCGCTGGTAAATCCGGTTTACACGCGCAGTCGGGCTTGCTTTCAAATAGACTTTGAGCGTCGCTTCCGGAAGAAGCCATATGGCCAGCCGTGAACCAATAACACAATTCCCCTGCCTGGCCAATTCAATCTGCCGCGCATCCAGCAATTTGTCCCAGGATGGATCCTTATCCGCTTTTTCGAGGATTTCGGCAAGCGCAAGCCCCTTTTCAGCCGCCAAGGCTCTGAAGGTGTAATTGATGAAATGCAATCCAAGGGCTTCAGCGACAAGCCGCGAGACCGTCGTATTTCCACAGCCCGACTTTCCAGAAATCGCGATGATAATCGGTTCCATTCTTCCTCACTCGATATTTCTCAGTTGTTCCCGAATATTTTCCAGGGCATCCTTCATTTCGATAATCGCATGCGACACCGGAATAAGAATGTTTTTCGAACCGATGGTGTTCACTTCACGGTTCATTTCCTGACAGAGGAAATCCAGCTTCTTGGCTGGCATCTGTTCTGCCGCAATCGTCTTGAATGCGGCTAGATGCGCGTCCAGACGGGCGATTTCTTCATTAATAGTCAGACGAACCAGCTGGACGGCTACCTCCTGCAAAAGACGCTGTTCATCATAACCCTTGGGAAGCAGTTCATCAAAACGTTCCCTCAGCTGAGTTTTGATGAGTTCATCCATCTGTGAAGCGTTCTGGCGTATTACGGCAAGCATCGAGGTAAAACGGTCCAATTCGGCAAAGATATTGGTGCCGGTCGCCTGTCCTTCACGCTTGCGGTGTTCATTGAATTCGTCAATCAGCGCGTTTAAAACCGGTTTGAGCGACTGCCAGATGACATCAATATCGACGTCACGGTCGTACTGCAAGACGCCATCAAAGCTGGCAATCATTGAAAGATTCGGCTTTTCGGTCATCTCCAGCGATTTGCCGATTTCTGCCAGCGCTGAGTAAATAGCTTTCGCCGCACTGGTATCAGGCTGGACATTGACTGGATAGGAAAAGCTTTTTACCCGAAGGCTGAATTCTATTTTACCTCGGCGAATGCTTTCAGACAGCGCTTGCTGAAAAAGCGGTTCAAACATGGAGAGCTGCGGCGGAAGGCTGATTACGATATCCAAGTAGCGATTGTTATAACTTTTTATCTGCATCGCCCCAGCAATGATGTCTGTCTTGAATTCTCGGCGGGCAAAGCCAGTCATGCTTGTGAACATTATTTCGTCCTTTCGGTCAGTGTTTCAAAAAGCGCCCGGCCGAGTTTCCAGTTGTCGCCAGCTCCCATGGTAACGAACAAATCACCTGGCTTCAGCAATGGTATGAGCTGATCAAGCGCATCTATCGGTTCTTCTGTGTACAAAAGAAATGACCATTGTTTCGGCAGCTTTTTCGCTTTTTCATAGATAGTCCGGCCGCTTAGTTCAGGATCCGGGGTTTCCCGCGCTGAAGGGTAAATCTTATGCAATACCACAGCATCTGCCGGTGTCAGGCTTTCCGCGAATGAATCCAGCAGGGCACGGGTCCTCGAATAGGTATGTGACATAAAGTCGACGATAAGACGGCGCGACGGCCAAAATGCTTTTATACCCTCAAGGGTCGCTTTGATTGCCGTCGGATGATGCCCGTAATCATCAAGAATCAGAACACCTCCAGCTTCACCAATCACTTCGCTTCTGCGGCGAGAGCCCTTGAACCCCGAAAGCGCAGCTCGAGCAGACAGCAGAAACTGCCGCAATTCCTGTTCGGTTGCCTGGGGATATTCTCTGCGAAACAGCGTGACACAGAGGGCGATCGCAGCAACAGCATCGAGCACCAGATGTTTCCCGGGGACATGCAGGATAAATTCTTCAGAAAAAAGGCTCAGGGCAAAAGCTGTTCTGCCCTCTTCCTGCCGTGATGACTGAAGCGCAAATTCACCGGATGCTGAGAAACCATAGGGTATAAAGTTCAGGTCCTGCCGATCTTCGCGGATTCTTTCAGCAGCTTTTCGAGCTCCTGGATCATCATGGCAGTAAATAAAGGTCCCGCCATGAGGAAGCCGGTGACCGTATTCGACAAAGGCTTCGAGTATGGAATCATACGTTGGATAATAATCCTGATGATCCGGCTCTACGGATGTCAGCGCAATTACCGAAGGAGAAAAGTGGAGAAAATGGCGCCGATACTCACAAGTTTCCGCAATAAAATATCGGCTGCCCAGGCTGAGGGTACAGCGGTCTCCAAAGCTTGCGACAGCGGATCCAGCCAGAATCGTTGCGGGGAATGAAGCCTGCGCCATGATACTGCCTGCCATTGCAGTTGTCGTCGTTTTGCCATGAACTCCCGCGATTCCAGCGGAGACCATGGTTCTCGAAAGCGCACCCAAGGCTTCCGGATAGCTGAATACAGCAAGATTCCGGCGGGTTGCCTCCAGTAATTCTGGATTTGTAGCAGGGTTGTATGCGGCTGAATATATGACAGTCGTATCGCCTTGAGGCAGATTTTTTTCAGAAAACTCTTCATGCACCACTATGCCGAGGCTCGAGAGAATTTTGTCGGTATAGAAGATATCCGGAACATCACTGCCCGAAACTCGCGCGCCGGCTCTGACAAGAATTTCAGCAAGCGCTGTCATTCCGGTTCCCTTGACGCCGACAAAATGAAACTGAGCCGATTTCAAGTTCTCTGGAAACTGCATAATCATGTCTGTATTGTAGGTGAAAGTGCAAAAATGGACAAGTCGCCGTTCTGCGGAATCATGCGTGCAGATGAATCGAGAGCGAGAACTGGGATGAGGATCCGGGCTGTATAACCACGTCCCAGCCTGCTCTTATCACCGTCCCCTGATAGATGTGTTCATGAGCTGCATGACTCTCTGCAGATGGTGCTTCCTGGCCCGGCAGCATGCAGAAGACGCTGAATTCCTCGGAGGGCTTTAATGCTTCGATGGTATTGCTAATCTGGAACCATGTGTTTTGAGGAGAACGAAATTCGACATTTTCTTTAAAATTGCTGTTAAAGGATAAAAAAGCGATCGATTGAATCTCCAGCGGGGCTTCGCTGACCGGCATCGGTATCCGTTCATGGCCATTGTATCGATAAAATTCGAGGTCCCGCAGATCGAGCGCAAGCTGAAAACGAATTTCGGGTCCAAAACGGCACTCTATTGTTTTGGATGAACGATTGATTATTTCATAATCAACGCTGATGACATGCTTTTGAAAAAGATAGGTTTTGCGGAGCGAAAGCGGATGAGCCGCATCATCCTGCCTGAGTGAAAGTCCCTTAGCGTAGACAACTCGATTGATATTTTTATCAGCTTCTTCCAAAGCATAATCAAAACTGCTCATATCGAGCTGTTCAGCGGCAAAACTTCCGATTGCGTAAAACTTGTCACGGAAAGATTCAGGCGGGATTGGCTGGGAGGTATAGGTACAGCAATAATTGTGTTTGGTTTTCATCGAATCGAGTTCAAAGATTGCGGCGCCTTTATTGCTGACATAGCAGTTATAATCATTTGCCTGATAGGCAGCTTCAGATTCACCGTCGCAATCGATATCATCAAAGACAAGTCCGGGGGTAAAGCTGCCATGAGCTCGGGTCGCTTTTTCAGCATGTATCAAGGCATGATACGCGCGAGCCCTGATCTCGGGACGTTTTTCCTGGTCTTATCGCCTCGAAGCAGGTTCATGAGGGCGTGCATATAGTACATCTTATCGAAAAGCCTTTTCGAATAAGGATTTTGCATGATAATTCTGCGGACCGGATTTGTGTTGCAATAACTGCTTTGCCTGATTGGTACCTTTATATTGTCTATAATTCGCGCAGAAGCACAGGACGAAAGATAGACAAGCGAGCCTGATTTTACCTGTTTCATGTAGGCCTGTGCTGTGGTGGTCTCATAGCTCAGGCAATTTTTTTGAAACCAGGCGAAGGTTTTTTCAAAAAGCACATCGGGAGAAGCCAGGCCGCTTTGCTCCCACATCCGTGGAATGGCACTGCCTCGCAGCATCACGGATACAAGCCCAAGATCGGGATGGCTGCTAAACTGATTCTGTATTATGTCTTCAAAGGATGCGATTGTCTGCAAATCTTCTTCTATGTCGATCACGGGAAAGATGTGGATGAGTTTATGCTGGTCTTCGGTCAGGCGCGGTTTGAAAAGCTGTTCTGGCGCTAAATTGTCCATATCCAACAGCCTCAGCGGCAGGAAAGAGTAAGAAAAACCTGAATTCCTGAAAACTGATGGAAGACTTGAGTCCCAGGAATATTCCGGTATCCATGTCCCCGAGGGCCGCTTGCCGAAGGACTTTCGGAGATAGGTTGTCAACATTTCAATCTGGCCTAGACGATCCCCGGGCTGAATGACCGAATAGAGCGGATCGAAATACGGCCCCCCGAGCAGTTCGATTTGCTTTTTACCAAGCATTTCTTCCAAAAGAAGCATGAATTCAGGGTGGTTTTCTTCTATCCATTGCAGGACCGTTCCGGAATAATAGAGCACGGCATGAATTGCTGGAAATTTATACAACCCTGAAAGAAAGGGCCGCCAGGAACTTTGGTATGTCCACTCGAATATCCGGCTTGAGATACCATGCGGCATTGAGTTGTATGTTCCAATAATGACCTTTTTATCCTGCATCTATGATGAACCCTTATTGCGCAACCTATTCATCATATACCAGACTGCTTGATAAATGAAAGGCGGAAAAGCTTAAAAGTGAAAAATTTCAGTCTTGTCCTACGAAAAACTAATAATTAGATGCAAGTATGACACACTATTCACATGATAACAAAAGACATGAGAAAAGCGATTCCAAGGCCAAGTATCGATCCGGCGATTACCTCAGGCCAAGTATGCCCGTGCACTTCTTTCAATGCTGTGTACGTGATGCCGAGTTTTCTCGATAAATCTTGACCAAGTCGGTTCAGCGTCTTTGCCTGCAAGCCTGATGAACGACGCACACCTAGCGCGTCGCGAATGACTATGAGCGCAATAAAAAATGCCAGAATGAAGAGATTTGAAAAGCCCTCTTCAATCGCGATTGAAGTTGTGATAGCTACGGCAACAGCGGCATGGCTGGATGGCATTCCGCCGGTTCTCCACAAAAAAATGACCAGCGTCTCTTTGATTTCTTTTTCCAATTCCTGCCGCGACCTGGCTTTCAGCAGGACGATAACAGCTTTCGCAAGCTGAGCGATAAAAAGACTCAATAATGCGGAGAGAAAAATCGGATTCGCAAAGAGTGCTGAAATTGTTGGTTTTGTCATACTGCTCATCAGCCTTGAGTTTCGGCTTTGCGGGTGGTTTCTGTCAAGGGAGGCTTTTCAAAGCGAAGATGTATTTTCAAAGAGCAGCAATAAACCGCACAATTTTTATTGTATCGATTGGAATTGAAGAGAGTCACACTGTGACTTTTAAAAAACCAAGTTTCTCTGAAAAGCGCCTGTTCAAGGAGCATGGAAAAATTCGATCTATCCATGGTTTAATGCACTTTGCTATGATACCATTGAATATGGAATCAACGATTTTTTCGGTAACTTCGAACGACCAGGGCAGACGGCTCGATCGAATACTCCGCCGCCTATTCAAGGACGACTCTCTTTCATTCATCTATAAAGCGCTTCGAGAAAAGAAAATATTGGTCAATGGCAAAAAATCAGCTCCAGATTACCGATGTCAGACCGGTGACAGCATCGAAATTTTTATTCCTCTGAATTCTAGCGTCAATGAAGCTGAGATACCCGAACCGCAGCAACAGGAGTCGGCCGAAGCACTGAAACCCATGATTTTGTGTGAAACTCCCGATTTACTGTTCTTGAACAAGCCCCGCGGAATGCTCGCGCATGACGGCAAAGGCTCACTGGAGGCTCTGGTTCAGGCATATTACCAGGCATCGAATCCTGAAAAATCGCTTGCCTTCAAACCTGGCCCTTTGCACCGGCTTGATAGGAACACCAGCGGAATTATCACGTTTTCAAAAAGCCTTGCAGGCGCTCATCAATTTTCCTCAGCGATGCGGGAAGGCCAATTAAAAAAAACCTATCTTGCCATCTTGGACGGCAAACTGGCTGAAGATCAATCATGGATCGATGATCTATCACGGGATGAAACATTGAAAATGACACAGCGAGCTGGTGCCGCAACCCAGAGCGCTTCAAAAAGTGCGAGAACCGATGTCTGGCCGCTCGCAGTTCGCGGCGGTTTTACGTTTGCCGCAATCAAGCTGTTCTCAGGAAGAACTCACCAAATTCGCGCACATGCCTCCATTCATGGCTATCCGCTTTCAGGCGACAGAAAATATGGCTCGAAGACTGATATTCCGTACTATTTCCTCCATGCATGGTCTCTCAATCTGGAGAAACTGCAGCTTTCCCCAAACCCCGAACAGGTTCAAGCTTCGCTGCCTTCAGATTTTATGCTTTTTTTATTCAAAAAGCTTTGTTTGCCTGAAAAAGAAGTATATTCTTTACTGGAAATCTTCATGAAAACTCCATGAGAGTTTTTCATCAGGCGGCTCTGATTAGGCGTGTTTCAATGAGGTTCTTAAAAAACCAAAAGGAACCGTTAAACAAAGAAGCCGCTTATCCAATTTCAAAAAGAAATGCGCTTTTTGAAATGAGCTATTTTGCTCAAAGGAGGTCTCGATGCCTGGGACTGTGTTCAAACCCAAGATCCCTAAAATCAATCTCAAAGGTCCGACCATTGTCCTTGGATTGATTATCATCGGCGTAATCGTATTTTTGTCAACAAGCTTTATTATCGTCGATCAGACAGAAAATGCAGTCATTACCACATTTGGCCGGTATACCAAAACAGTCGGCGCAGGATTGCATTACAAGCTTCCTTTTGGCATTCAGAAAGCCTATCTTGTGCAGACAAAAATAATACAGACTGAATCCTTTGGATTCCGAACAATAAAGCCAGGCGTTGTAACGCAATATTCAGACAAGAAATATCCTGAGGAATCCACGATGCTGACCGGGGATCTCAATATTGTCGATGTCGAATGGATCATTCAATATCGAATTTCGGATCCCAAAGCCTGGCTCTTCAATGTTTCAGATCGAAATAAGACCATCCGTGACATTTCACAATCGGTCATGAACCGGCTTGTGGGAGATCGGTCCATTCTTGGCGTTATTGGCCCTGACCGGCAGACCATCCAGGATTCAGCAGTCTCCCTGATGAATGAAATTCTCCATCAATACAATCTTGGCATCGATGTTGTGCAGGTACAGCTGCAAAACATCGTCCCTCCGCAAGGGGTTCAGGACGCCTTTGAGGATGTGAACAAGGCCATCCAGGACATGAACAGGCTTATCAATGAAGGTAAAGAAGCATACAACGCTGAAATTCCAAAGGCGAGAGGACAGGCAGACCAGACGCTGGAAATTGCCCAAGGCTACGCGACCGAACGAGTCAACAAAGCCAAAGGCGATGTCGCCCGGTTTATCTCGGTTCTTGATGAATATCGCAAGGCTCCGGATGTCACCAGAAAGCGGCTGTATTATGAAATGATTGATGAAGTATTTACAGGCGCTGAAAATGTTGAGCTTATCGACAAATCGCTCAACAACTTCCTTCCCATAAAGAATCTGGGGCAGAATTCCTCGGGGGTGACAAAATGAAAAAAAGCATCCTTTTCCTGATTGTTCTTGCGGTTGTCATTGTGGGTCTTTTGATTGCCAAACCGTTTTTTATCCTGAATGAAGGCGAACAGGCAGTTATTGTCAGATTCGGAAAGATTGTAAAAGTTCATACCGATGCCGGCCTCAAATTCAAAAGTCCTTTTGTTGATGAAATTCATAAATTCCCAAAGCGCTTGATGTCCTGGGATGGAGAACCGCAGAGAGTTCCAACCAAGGAAAACCAATTTATCTGGATTGACACCACAGCCCGATGGAGAATTGTCAACCCGACCCAATTTTATGAATCCGTAAGCACTTTGGAGAATGCCTATGGCCGGCTGGATGATGTCATCGATTCTGCAGTCAGGACGGTCATCAGCTCCAATTATCTGCGCGAGGCTGTCCGAAATTCAGACGAAATTCTGAAATCAGGGAAAGCGGAAACCTTTCAAACAGGCGACACTGAGGGTTCTTCATCCCTTGAACAGCTGACCATATCACAGACTCAATATGAAACCATTGAAAAGGGCCGCCAGAAACTTTCAGCCGAGATGAAAACCCTTGTTGCCGGCATAGTTCCTGCGTTTGGAATCGAGGTGTTGGATATAATCCCCCGTCAGATAAAGTATTCTGAAGAGCTGACCGACAGTGTGTACCAGCGCATGATTAAGGAAAGAAATCAGATAGCACAGGCTTTCAGATCCTATGGCGAAGGGAAGAAAGCTGAGTGGATGGGTAAGCTTGAAAACGAAAAGCGATCAATTCTGTCTTCGGCCTATGCCAAGGCTGAAACAATCAAGGGAAAGGCAGATGCGGAAGCCACCAAGATTTATGCCGAAGCGTACGGCCGGGATCCTTCATTCTTCGAATTCTGGCAGGCAACTGAATCCTACAAGCGAACAATGCCGAACTTCCAGAAAACCATGTCGACCAGCATGGATTATTTCAAGTATCTGTATGGCCCTAATGGGAAATAAGCACGCGTTGCATTGAAGGAAGTATTCTTTGAAAAGCCTGTTCTGAGGGCGAGCTAATTGAGCCAATTTCAAAACTTTACTATTTTTGAAATTGGCTTTTCCGTGTTTTGCGGCTCTTGATAACCGCTTTCAAACCATCGCACTTTAAAGTTGGTCTTCTTTCCCATAGGCATCCGTATTTTAAAAGGGTCTCAGGCGGATTGCACAAATATTGATATAGGGCAAAAAAGAAGGGCTGGATATTTGCCAGCCCTTCTTTATCATGTCTGATTCGCAAATTTCATTCAGCTCATCAATGGATTATAACGTTTACATCTCCATAGGAAATTCCAGTACCAAACTTTACCTGGCCTTCAGAGCCAGCGGCTCTGGCTACCATGGCGATATAATACGGAGCATCGGTAACAGGCGTATCGAAGATGACACTCTCTTCCGCACCGGTTCCCGTAATATCATTGATGACAGAACCGGATGGATTGAAAATATACACATCCATGTCACCGGCTAATGATTTGACGGATACCTTAGTTTTTGAATCAGTCGCATAGAATGAATACCAGGTTTCACCTTTATCGTTCAGAGTGACTGCTGAAGAATAGACATCCTCTTCGAGCAGAACCGGAGCATAGGGATACATGGTAAGGTCGACATTGACAGAGCCGTCAACCGGGACAACGACAGATTCCGATTCCGTTTGACCGGCGACAACAGGGACTGTATTCGATACGGCAGTGTTGAAAACCGACACAATCATCCTGGTGTATGTCCCAGCGGGAACCCTGACACTTCCCGTAATGGCGTTCAAGGTCTCATCATAGTTGGCTTGGCCAAGCATAACTGCCTTGACAAGCTCCTCGCCATTAAAGAAATCCACTTCTACA
>JAJTBL010000389.1 GCA_021286925.1 Spirochaetia bacterium
GCTCCAGCCTTGGAAAAGCCCAAGGACCTGGCGGGAATCTTAACGACACTGCGGCCAGGTTCGGTATTTTTTATCGATGAAATTCACCGATTGAAGCCTGCGATCGAGGAAATGCTCTATATCGCCATGGAGGATTTTGAACTCGACTGGATTATCGGGCAAGGGCCATCAGCCAGAACAGTTCGTGTGCCGGTTCCGCCTTTTACGCTTATCGGCGCGACAACCAAAGCTGGCATGGTGTCCGCGCCGCTTTCAAGCCGATTCGGCATTTCTCTGCGTTTTGATTACTATTCGCCTGAAGAACTTGAACTGGTTCTGCGGCGTTCCTCACGGATCCTCGATATCGATATCACCGACGACGCGACACGGCTTTTAGCTTCAACCAGCCGCGGCACCCCTCGTATTGCAAACCGGCTTTTGCGCCGAATGCGCGATTTTGCCCAGGTGGCGGGAAGCGATAGCATTACCAGAGCCATTGTCGCCGATGGGCTCAGCAGGCTGGAAGTTGACAACCTGGGACTTGAGCGTATCGACAGGGAGATTTTAAAGGCAATCATTCTGAAATATGCCGGCGGCCCGGTGGGAGCTGAAACCTTGGCTATCACCGTGGGCGAGGCTGTGGACAGCCTTGAAGATTATTATGAACCATTTTTAATACAGGCTGGCTTGATTGCACGGACACCGCGCGGGCGGATTGCGACACCGCTTGCCTATAAACATTTGGGACTGGAGACTCTTGGTGAAAACGGACGACTTCAATTTTGATCTGCCTGAACGGCTCGTAGCACAATATCCGGTACAGGAACGAGGGACATCGCGTCTTTTTGTGCTAAATCGAAGCACAGGGCAGTACGAACATAGCATGACCGCGGAGCTGGCTCGATTCATAGAGCCCGGAACCGTCATGGTTTTCAACGACACAAAAGTGCGCAAAGCACGGCTTTTCGGCACTGCTATCGAAACAGGCGCGGTAGTCGAATTTCTCCTGCTTGAGCCGGTTATCGACAGCACCGGCAAGGTGGATGCAGCGCTGATTCTTGGTTTGAACGAGCAGGAAAGGCAGGAAGGGGAGGCACAAACGTCGGGAACCGAAGCCGGCGGTTCGCGGCTCTGGCGCGTCATGACCAGCAAGGTTAAGCGTCAGCGAAAAGGGCGGCGGTATGCGTTTCCTGAAGGCATGCAGGGCGTTATCGCGGAAGAACTCGGGGAAGAGCGGGTTGTAGAATTTTCAGAACCTGTCACCGAAGCTTATCTTGAGCGGAATGGGCATATCCCTTTACCTCCTTATATTAAAAGAAATGATGAAGCAGACGATGCTCAGCGGTATCAAACAGTGTATGCACGGAATACAGGTTCTGCCGCCTGCCCGACTGCGGGTTTGCATTTTACGCCAGGTTTGCTGGATAGCCTGCGTGAGCGAGGAATAGAACTGCGATGGGTCACGCTTCATGTCGGTTTAGGAACCTTCCTCCCGGTTCGGTCTGAAACCGTGGAAAACCATATCATGCATGAAGAATGGTATCATGTGCCGCAGGAAACCGCTGAAGCTGTTAAAAAGGCTAAAGCTGAAGGACGGAAGGTGCTGTCCGTGGGCACAACGAGTTTGAGAACCCTGGAGGCGGCCAGTCAAGCGGGCGAGCTGAAGGCTGGATCAGGCAGT
>JAJTBL010000032.1 GCA_021286925.1 Spirochaetia bacterium
ACAATCACGAGAAAGGCAATGCTTTTGCCGCCCGTTTTGCCGGTTTTGAGGGATTTTGCAATGGAAAATGGCCATGCCGCGCCAAAACACAGCAACATGATAATTTCAAAAATACTCATTGGTGTCACGAACCTTGTTGATGCCATTTTACCCAGTTGCCGGAAAAGGTCAACCGACCGAAGCCAAATCGAAAGGAATATCCTCCGAATCAAGCATCCAAAGCTGTGAATCCAGAGCTCTTTTTTCAAGAATGTGCCATCCAATCATTGCTTAATTATCCATTTCGTTGTTATAGTATAAGCTATTGAAATTATCGGGTTTCCAGTCTGCGGGTAAGCAGTTGCAATATCTGGTTATAAAAGCAGATAACCCGGAAGGAATTTGTATGGATATCAAGAAAGACAGGGTTGTCACGATCGATTACAGCCTCCGCGATGAGGCTGGCAAACTTCTGGACTCTTCGGAAGGCGGAGAGCCGCTCATCTATCTGCACGGCAATGAAAACATCATTCCGGGGCTGGAGAAGCATCTTGAGGGAAAGAATCCCGGCGATTCCGTCACCTGCACGGTTCCTGCTGCGGAAGCATATGGCGAGCGCGATGAAAGCCTTGTCTTCAAAGTTTCCCGGAAGGATTTTGGCGAAGGTGTCGAAGTGGCGGCCGGTATGCAGTTTGAAGCGCATGGCGAAGAAGGCGCGCAGATTGTCACAGTGGTCAATGTCAACGGTGATGAAGTCACCATTGATGCGAATCACCCGCTCGCCGGTGAGAATCTTCATTTCGATGTGAAAGTTCTCAATGTGCGCGATGCGACTGAAGAAGAACTCGAGCACGGCCATGTTCATTTTGCCGGCGGCTGTTCAGACTGCGGTGATGGCTGTGATTGTGGCGACGAAGGCTGTGATTGCGGCGACGACTGCGACTGTGAAGAATAAGCGCTGCCGCTGAACACTTCAAAATGAAAAGAACCGCGGTCTCTGTCTTCAGGTCATGAGCCGCGGTTCTTTTTTAAACCATGATGAAAATTTCAATTCGTCCCAAAATTCTTGATATCGCAATTTTTCTCCTCAGTGTTATCGCTGTTGTCTTTATTTCTATTTCAGTCTATGCGACGCAAGGCAACACCCTCTATGTCCATATTTCAGGCGCAACCGGCGAGTGGATAGAATCATTGGACAAGGATCAGGAATTGCAGATACCGGGACCTCTGGGCATAACCTATGTTCATATCGAAAATCACAGCGTCCGAATCGAGGATTCCCCGTGCGACAACAAGCTGTGTATTGCGATGGGGGCGATCAGTCAGGCAAACCAGTGGGTGGCCTGCCTGCCGAACAAGGTTTTTGTCAGAATTGAAAGCGGCGCCCAAAAGGATGAAATCGATGCTGCAGCGTTCTGAACAGCGCACCGTTTTGCAGGTCAGCCATGCAGACCTCACTGCCCTTCTCGGCGCATTTTGCTTCATTCTTTCTGCCATCGAATATATGCTGCCCAAGCCGCTGCCTTTCATGCGGCTCGGCATCGCCAACCTGCCGATTCTCCTGGCGGTGGATTTGCTTCCCTTCCCCTGGTTTCTGACACTGGCGGTCGTCAAAGTGATTGGCATGAGCGTCATTTCGGGGACCTTGTTTTCGTTTGTCGCTCTATTCTCCCTGCTGGGGACTTTTTCCGCAGCGCTCGTCATGTGGGCGGCGAGGAAAGCCGGCGGGAAATGGATCACGCAGATAGGTGTTTCAATACTTGGGGCAATCACTTCCAACGCAATTCAGATTTTTGTCGCCCGGTATGTTGTTTTCGGCGAAGTCGCTTGGCTCATCGCGCCGCTTTTCGTTCTGACCGGTTTGGTAACTGGCACGGCGCTTGGAATTTTCGCTGCTCATTTCGCAGAAACATCGCAATGGTACGCCTACGCCTCCGGTATGCACCTGGGAGGCTATACCCCCAGTGTTCCGGAAATTGGGGCGGAAACGCCCAAGCCCGCGGCAGCACGTCAGAAAAAGCAAAAAAAGGGAGAAAAGCGGGCACAGCGTCGCCAGCGTTTTGAATCGATGTTCACGCCCTGGCAGCTGGCGCTGGCGGGCGCGGCAGTGGCTCTCGTTTTTCTCTTCGAACGGCGGCTTGCGGTAAAAACCGCATTTTTCATTTTTTTCATCCTTGCAACCTATTATGCAGGCAAGCGATTTTCTCTGCTGACGACACTGCTGGTTTCCGCAGGAATTGTTGTGACAAATCTGCTGATTCCTTCGGGCAGGGTGCTCGCCAGATTGGGGCCGCTGACTGTCACCGAATTCGCGCTGACTGAAGGTCTGCTGAAAGCCCTGACCTTTGAAGGCCTCATGTTTCTTTCCAAAGCAAGCATCATGCAAGGGCTGACAATTCCGGGCAAGCTCGGTTCCATTATCAGCTCGGCTTTTCTCTATTATGACAGAATCATTGAGTACAAGGGGAAAGTTCGGCCGGCAACCCTGAGCGGTGATATCGATGCCATGATGTTCGCAGTCTGGCGGAAGGAGTTTGGCACAGGAAGTGCGCAGGCGCGTTCGTCATCTGAAGCTGCAGCTCCCGCCCATACTTCGCTCATCGGCACAGCCATCCTGATACTCTGCGTCGTGCTGGCGCTCGTTTTCAGTATCCTGCTCTAAAAACAAAAGGGAATGAAAGAAAGCACATGCTTTCATCCATTCCCCGCCTCCTTGACAGCACTGCCTTCCGCCTGCTCCAAAATTGGGAGCAAGGGAAACAGCAATGCGGTTATTCCTTATCTGCTTACCTTATCCTTTTACAACCACATTCACCAGCTTATCGCGGATGACAATGACCTTGGCTATTTCTTTTCCAGCAATCCACTCCTGCACCTTTGGCAGAGCCATCGCCGTGGCTTTGAGGCTTTCTTCTGACGTTCCTGCCTGCACCGCAAACCGCTCGCGGATTTTGCCATTGACCTGGACCACGATTTCTTTCTGATCATCGAGGGTTAATGATTCATCATAGGTCGGCCAGCTGGCTTTGGACACCGATTCCTGATGCCCGAGTTTTTCCCAGAGCTCTTCGCCGAGATGCGGCGCGTAGGGCGCGAGGAGGAGGACAAAAGGTTCCCACAAGGCTCGCGGCATTTTTTCGAGTTTTCCTGTCTCATTCAGGAAAATCATCATTTGCGAAATTGCCGTATTGAAATTGAGTGTCGCGGTATCGGCGGTCACTTTCTTGATGGTTTTGTGCAGAATTTTCTTCTGCTCGAGCGACAGCTCTTCTTCCGTCAAAGGCTTTTCGGACATTGCCCAGGCCTTTTCCAGGAATCGGCTGACACCGATGAGCCCCGCGGTAGCCCATGGCTTGGTCACTTCCAGCGGCCCCATGAACATTTCGTACATCCGCATGGTGTCGGCGCCATATTCCCGGATGATGTCGTCCGGATTGATGACATTGCCCCGGCTCTTGGACATTTTCTGGTTGTCTTCGCCGAGGATCATACCCTGGTTAACAAGCCGCATAAAGGGCTCATCGGTGTTCACCACGCCGATATCGTAGAGCACTTTATGCCAGAAGCGGCTGTACAGCAAATGCAGAACCGCGTGCTCCGCGCCGCCGACATAGAGGTCGACCGGCATCCAGTATTCGATTTTTGACTTGTCTGCAAAGGCTTTATCATTGTTTGGATCGAGATATCGCAGGTAATACCAGCAGGAGCCGGCCCATTGGGGCATGGTGTTGGTTTCACGGCGGGCAGGTCCGCCGCATTTGGGGCAGGTGGTGTTGACCCATTCAGGGATGTTGGCAAGAGGTGACTCGCCGGTTCCGGTCGGGGCGTAGCTCTTCACTTCGGGCAAGAGGAGCGGGAGGCTTTCCTCAGGCAGCGGCACGATGCCGCACTGGTCGCAGTGGACTACGGGAATCGGTTCGCCCCAGTATCGCTGACGGCTGAACAGCCAGTCACGGAGTTTGTAGTTGATTGCCTTTTTGCCGATACCGCGCGATTCGAGCCACTCGGTGATTTTTTTCTTGAATTCAGCGGTTTGAAGTCCGTTGAATTCGCCAGAATTGACGGCAAACCCTTCGCTCGCTGTGCACTGGGCCGGTTCGCGGTCAAAGGGGCCTTCTTCACCAGGCGCGGCAACTACCTGAATGATAGGCAGGCCGAATGCCTTGGCAAAGTCCCAGTCGCGTTCATCATGGGCGGGAACCGCCATGATGGCGCCCGTACCGTAGGAAATGAGGACGTAATCGCTGATCCAGATGGGGATTCGGGCGCCGTTGACCGGGTTGATCGCGTAAGCGCCGGTAAACACGCCGGTCTTTTCCTTTGCAAGGTCGGTGCGCTCAAGGTCGCTCTTTCTGGCAGCCTCTTCGATATACGCCTCTACCGCAGGTTTCTGGCTGGCTGTGGTAATTTTCTGTACCAGCGGATGTTCCGGCGCGAGAACCATATAGGTTGCCCCAAAGAGGGTATCGGGGCGAGTGGTATAGATTTCAAGGGTCTCTTCATGACCATCGATGCCGAAAATCACCTCGGCGCCTTCGGAGCGGCCGATCCAGTTGCGCTGGCTGATTTTGATCGGTTCGGGCCAATCCAGCTTGTCGAGACCTTCAAGGAGGCGATCGGCGTATTTGGTGATCCTGAGAACCCACTGGCGGATCCGTTTGCGGGTCACTTTGGTATGGCAACGGTCGCAGAGTCCGTCCTTGACTTCCTCATTGGCGAGGCCGGTTTTGCAGGAAGGGCACCAGTTGATGGGCATTTCGGCTTCATACGCCAATCCGCGCTTGAAGAGCTGGAGGAAAATCCACTGGGTCCATTTGTAATAGTCAGGCGTGCAGGTCGAAACTTCCCGATCCCAGTCATAGGAAAATCCAAGCGCCTTTATCTGGCTTCTGAAACGTTCGATATTGGCCTTGGTGGTTATTTCAGGATGAGTTCCTGTCTGAATGGCATAGTTTTCGGCAGGGAGGCCGAAGGCGTCAAAGCCCATCGGATGCAGGACATTGTATCCCTGCATGCGGAGATAGCGGCAATAAATATCGGTCGCAGTATATCCCTCGGGATGTCCGACATGCAGGCCGGCTCCTGAAGGATAGGGAAACATGTCCAGCACATATTGCCGCTTTTCCTTCGGGAATGAAGGGTCCTCATGTGCCTTGAATGTCTTGTCTTTCTCCCATCGGGCCTGCCATTTTTTTTCGATACTCTCGAATGGATACTTCGCCATACTCATGTCTCCATCTGTGATCTGTATTGCACGATACTATCAGGTTTGGCCTTTTGCAGGCAAGGTCTTTGTGCGTGACTTGCGGGGTAAAGTCAGTTTTGCGAGCGCAAGAAACACCGCGGCGGCGGCAAGTCCCAGCGCCGCGATCGGTTTTGACGGTGCTGCGACAAAATATACCTCACTGCGGCCGGGCGGCGGGAAGGGCACAGGATCCAGGGGAATGCCTGATTTTTGCGCAAGTCCTTTTATATTGAGAAAATTGATGACCGGGATGCCTCGGTCGAGAAATTCCAGAATAAGTCCACGTTCGGGGGAAGCGGTTTTAACCCGATGGTTTTTGACAATGCCGCTTCCCAGGGTGAGTGTTTCCGAAATTGTGCCAAAGTTAGCATCTGCTCCACCAATGTTGATGAAAGCTTTGACCGGGCCGCGTTCATCGTAGAGCTCAAGCCGCGTCCGGATATTCGCGGCGAGAGAAGGAGCTTTAATGACCGGGCAGCCTGCACCGCGGGCAAGCCGCGCAAGATCATCGACAGGGCCTTCGACATAGAGTCCGCCGAGTCCTGAATCCTGCTCTCCGCCCGGGCTGACAGCCGCCGGTTCAAACACCGGCAAACCTTTGGCCTTCAGAATCTTGATGATTTCGACTGTCGAAAAACCGGGGATATTGGCGCCAAACTGGGAAGCGCCGAGGGAGAGAATCATCACGGGTTCAACATCCAAGGTCGAACAGGCAGCAAGCACGGCAAGCAGAATGCCCGGGAAGGAACCGGAAGCCCCTATCGCCACCCGGTCGCCTTTTGCAATGCCGAGTTCATGAAATTGCCGCACCACGAGCGCCGCAAAATCAGGATTCAGCGATGTCCGTTTGGCGATCAGGTCTCCTGTGGTTGTCGTCAGCGGGCTGTTCTCAAGGCCTACCAGACCGGTTTTGTTGGGATCGAGCGTTAGGTCGATGTCGCTGCGCTGTTCCGCGATAGCCGCTGTATATCGAATCATGAGCTCTGCCGCTTTTTTCATCTCGAATTGGCGGGGATGCGGCACCATAGTCATTGTCGACATCACCAGGAGGCAGGCTGCAAGCAGGGTCAGGAAGGCCGCGGCTATGAATATTGGAAACTTCCGATTTTTCATCGCCGAACCACGCTACTGAAGCAGGAACAGGGCCAGTCTGACCGCTAGCGTTACAATGGCCAGCCCAATGAGGGTGCGGGTCAGTCCCTGCCGTGCGGCATCGTTGGCTATGAGGCCGGGAACGATGAGCCCGATTGCGCGGACATCCAGCCCCTGCGGCAAGGCAATCGAAGGGAGAACATAGGCCGCAAGCAGGTCAAAAAGCCACAGCACGCTCATTCCTGTCAGAATATACGCCATAAAACGTCTTCTTCCGAAAAGCACCAGGTATCGGGACAGCAGTTTTACACAGGCCAGGGTCAGGCCGGCTGCCAGCAGCGTGGCCGCAATCCGTGAGGGGTGATCCAGAAAAAGGGCCAGATACCCGGGGACAACAAGGCCGCCGGGCAAAAAACCGGTCAGTTCGGTGAGAAAAAATCCGAAAACAACACTCAAGGCAATGGATTCCGGTATCATGGGATTTTCCGCTCCTCTGAGGCTTCCGCAGTATCGTGGATGAACCGGGTGAGTTCCATACCTGCTCCTTTCATATTCCCAGCCATAAAAAGCAGGGTTGTCGTGCCGGGCTGGCTGTCCTTGACCGCAAGCTTGAGAATATCCCCTGGGACTGCGGCACCGCAACAGATCAGCTCCGGCAGGGGCTGGGCTCGCTGCTTTGTTCCAGAACCGGCCTCGCTGACGGCAGGGTGTCTTCGTGCAAAGCGAAGGGCTTCTGATTGCAGGTCCCCGCAAAAAAGTACCTTTTGAACCGGAAGTCTGCTGACAACATCCCAGAGTTCCCGAATCCTGAAAGGCCGGTCCGAGCGGTGGCTGAGAATGGCGACGGCGGTGTCAGCATCTTGCTTGGCATCTGATTCCTGGATGCCATCTGCACTGGCCTGCTGCGCTTTTATAAGAGGCTGTCCGAAATTCTGCCAGAAAAACAGGGTCGATTCGGCATCATTGGCTGCAAAAGCGTTAACCGCAACCATGGTTTTCCCGTCAAGCACCATGGTTTGGACCGGAACCACGCCTGGATCCGCGCGCGCCTGTGACATCCGTGCAATTGCGGTCTCTTCATCGATGCCACAGTACTGCAGAACAGCCAGGGCAACCGCCAGGTTGTCCCTGAACATCGGATAGGAAAATTTCGCCATATAGTGGTCCGGAATTGCTTCTGAATTCACGGCAATAAATCGGGTGCTGCGTTTTTCGCACTCGGCTCTGAAAAAATCCTCAAATTTGCCGGGATTTGCAATATATACCGCCCGCTCGGGAATGCTGAGTGCGAGGGTGCGCGCGATTTCGAATTCGTCCTGCCCCATGACATCGGTATGATCGAGCCGGACATTGGTCAGCACTCCGATCGTGGAACGGTTCAAGTGCCGCTCGAAGACAAGCTGGTTTTCCGGCGTGACCGCCATGCACTCGACCACAATCGCCTCGGCTTTTGTTTTTGCGGCATGTTTGACAAAGGCGATCTGCTCTGAAATCCGCGCCGGACCTTTTCGGGCCAGAGGCTCTTCGGCTCCATCGGGAAGAATTCTCCGCGCTTCCGTTCCGGTTGTTTTGGCGATAGTTCGAATTGTCCTGCCGCGGCTGCCCAACTGGTCTTGCTTGCCAGCCGAATTGCCTTGTTTGGCGTCCAATGTTTCTTCCCTGAAATCACCGCGCAGTCCTGCCGCAATGAGCCGCGTCACCGTCGACTTACCTCTGGTTCCATTGACCAGAATCCGTATGGGAATTTTAGCAAGTCTTTTTCGATGCAAGGCTGATTCAGAAATGCCCATGAAGAGCATGATCAGGCTGAGACAGGGGACAAGGGGCAGAGCGCTCATGGACATTGATTGTACGCCGGGCTGGGAAGGATAGCAATTGAGCCCATTGGCCGGTCCGCAAAATTCAGCGCAATCGGTAAAAAAAGCATGAAATTTCGCAAATACCACTTGCCAATATGCAAATATAATAATATAAATATATCTATATAATTAATCTGATTCGACAGGTTTTATAAGAGGAGCATATATGGCACGATATCTGGTAGTCGGCGGCGTCGCGGGCGGCGCCTCAACCGCAGCCCGCTTGCGGCGAATGAACGAGCAGGCGGAAATCATCCTTTTCGAGCGCGGATCGCATATCAGCTATGCGAACTGCGGTCTTCCGTATTATGCCGGCCAAACCATCCAGGAGCGTGACCGGCTTTTCGTCATGACACCTGAAAAATTCCATGCGTGGCTGAACGTCGATGTTCGGGTTCGCGCGGAAGTCACCGCCATCGACAGGGCGTCAAAATCGGTGCTGGTCAAGGAATTGGATTCCGGCCGCGAATAGCGTGAAAACTATGATTTTCTGGTGCTCTCACCCGGAGCCGATCCCATCAAGCCGCCCATTCCCGGCATCAGCCAGGAGGGAATTTTCACCCTCCGCTCGGTGACCGATATCGATTCGATCAAGGAATACATCGACACAAAACGCCCCGAGCGCGCGATTGTCGTCGGCGGCGGTTTTATCGGTCTCGAAATGGCTGAAAACCTGCATGCACGCGGCGCCTTTGTGACGATTGTCGAGGCTCTGGACCAAGTGATGAATCCAATCGATTTCGAAATGGCCGCTCTGGTGCATCAGCATTTGAAAAGCAAAAATGTCGAACTCTATCTCGGCTCCGCGGTTCAGAAGTTTGAAAAGCGCGGCTCGCGAATTGTCGTCTTCCTCTCTGATGGCACCGAGCTCGACGCTGACATGATCGTGCTTTCCATCGGCGTCCGCCCCGAAGGCACACTGGCCAAGAACGCGGGCCTCGAAACCGCGCCGAACGGGGCCATTCTGGTCAACGAAAGCCTCCAAACTGCGGATCCTTCGATCTATGCGCTGGGCGATGCCGTAGCCTTCCCCCACCCCATCCTCGGCATGGCGATGCCGGTTCCCCTCGCCGGGCCAGCAAACAAGCAGGCGCGGGTTGTCGCGGACAACATTGTCAAAGGCGCTGGGACCAGAGTCTGGAAGGGCGCGATCGGCACTTCCATCGCGAAGGTATTCGACATAACCGCTGCGGCGGCCGGTGTCGCAGAAAAGCTTCTTAAAAAGAACAATATCCCTGTCCGCTCGATCATCACGCATGGCGGCAGTCATGCGGGTTACTACCCCGGCTCACAACCACTCACTATCAAGACGATTTTTTCAGCCGAAAACGGGCAGATTCTGGGTGCGCAGGTTGTCGGCTATGATGGTGTCGACAAACGAATCGATCTGCTGGCTGAGCAAATCCGACGAAAGGCGCACATTTCCGAGCTGGCGGAAATCGAACATGCGTACGCGCCGCCTTTTTCCAGCGCAAAGGACCCAGTCAATATTGCGGGCATGGTCGCGGAAAATCTGCTTGCCGGTATGACCAGGCTTATCGCATGGCATGAAGTCGAAGCCTTCCAGAAGCAAGGCGCATTCTTTCTTGATGTCCGAACTCAGGACGAATTTTCGCTTGGCACAATTCCGGGAGCAGTGAATATTCCGCTCGACAATCTCCGAAGCCGGCTGGCGGAAATCCCCAAGGACCGTTTCGTTGTCGCGTTCTGCGGCGTCGGCCTGCGCGGGTATCTGGCGGAGCGCGTCCTGCGTCAGAACGGCTGGACTGAAGTCGCCAATCTCTCAGGCGGCTACAAAACCTGGGAAATCGCGACTGAACCGCAGTCGCACAAGGGCGTCTACCATCGCGGTCTGGCCAATGTCCAGATGAATGTCGCCGGGAAAAAGGAGGACTTGGTTCACACGACCTTCGCTGAAGGTTCGGGTATGCCGGAACAGCTGGCGCTTCGAAAAGATACCGTTGTCAAGGTGGATGCCTGCGGGCTACAGTGTCCAGGTCCCATCATGCGGCTGAAGGCGGAAATCGACAGACTGCCGGAAGGCGGCCGCATCATCATCAGCGCATCCGACCCTGGTTTTGCCCGCGATGTGGCATCCTGGTGCAAAGTCACGCACAACCTCCTGGTTTCGCTGGAAGAATCCAAGGGAATCTACACCGCGGTGGTCGAAAAAGCCGCCATGCAGGCCAAGATGCTGTCAGCGATGCCGGGGTCTTCGGCGCAGGGAGCGCCCATAGTCCAGTATTCGCCCGAGGGAGCGACCATCATCGTGTTCTCGGATGACCTCGACAAGGCGCTTGCAAGCTTTGTCCTGGCCAATGGTGCAGCGGCAGCGGGCAAAAAAGTTACCATGTTCTTTACCTTCTGGGGCTTGTCGGTCCTGAAAAAGCCCAATCCTCCCCATGTCGTCAAAGACTTTATGGGCAGAATGTTCTCTTTCATGCTGCCGAAAAATCCGGCTTCCCTCAATCTTTCCAAGATGAATTTTGCGGGCGCTGGCCGGATCATGATGAAGTCGCGGATGAAAGCGAAGCATGTAGACATGGTCGAGCAGATGATCGAAAGCGCTCGAAAGGCCGGTGTCCGGCTGGTCGCCTGCCAGATGTCCATGGATATCATGGGCGTCATGAAGGAAGAGCTTCTGGAAGGCGTCGAAATCGGCGGTGTCGCAACCTACATGGAAGCGGCATCCGAAGCGGGTGTCAATCTGTTTATCTGACCGAAAACAGACTGCAGCAATCGCAGAACAAGAAAAAAGGCTGGTTGGGAAATTACTCCCGACCAGCCTTTTTATTTAGCTGCGTTAGCAGCTATTTCTGGGCATTTTCAGCGGTCATGTCGATTTGCTCGCCAGACATATCGGAACCGAAATGCTGTTGATCCGGCGTCTGCGCCTCAGTCTGCGAGTTTTGCTCCATCAAAGCCGTAAACGGCTCGATAAAAGGTTCGATATTGTTGACCAGCTTTGGCACCGAAAGGATCAGCACATCATTGCCAAACGGCACGGTAAAGCTTTTTTCTATTTTCTTTTCTTCATTGAATAACTCGATG
>JAJTBL010000033.1 GCA_021286925.1 Spirochaetia bacterium
GATGGCGATCATCATGCGGGATTTGATGGTTGGCAATCCCGGCTTGCGGCGGAAAGGGCTCGGCGAAGAAGCGCTCGGCCACAACGCGCTGGTCGCGGGATTCCAGGGTCAGCGGCACTGGACGGATCATTCGCCCAACGGCGACTTTATGGAAACCATTCTCAATTCGAGCTTTGACTGGAACGGGATCCGGCAGCCTTACATTGTCGCGACGGAAAATGATTCGCTGAATGGGGTTGCCATGCTGTTTGGGCACTTGCTGACCGGCTCGGCACAGATTTTCTCCGATGTCCGCACCTATTGGAGTCCGGAAGCGGTCAAGCGGGTTACCGGGTGGCAGCCGGAGGGTATCGCGGCGAATGGATTTATTCATTTGATCAATTCCGGAGCGACAACCATGGATGGGACCGGAAAACAGCGCAAGGATGGCAAACCGGTCATGAAGCCGTGGTGGGAAGTTACGCCGGAAGATGCCAAAGCCTGCCTTTCTGCGACCAGCTGGCGGTATGCGAGTCTGGGCTATTTCAGGGGCGGCGGCTATTCTTCAGATTTCCTGACGGAAGGCGGCATGCCCGTGACCATGTCGCGGATCAACCTGATTAAAGGCCTGGGGCCGATGCTGCAGATTGCAGAAGGATACACCGCGACATTGCCCGAACACGTACACAACGCTCTGGATTTGCGTACCGATCCGACCTGGCCGACAACCTGGTTTGTGCCTCGGCTGACAGGAACCGGACCTTTCAAGGACGTATATTCAGTCATGGCGGCCTGGGGTGCGAATCATGGCGCCATTTCCTACGGGCATATCGGCAGTGATCTCATCACGCTGGCCTCAATCCTGCGTATTCCGGTGAGCATGCACAATGTCGAGCCTAGCACAATTTTCAGACCGAGTTACTGGAGCGCTTTCGGCATGGATCCGGAAGGCTCGGATTATCGAGCCTGTTCGGCGTTAGGCCCCCTGTATTGATTGGCAATCGGCTCGGCATGATGTAAATCCATCAGCCGAGCCAATTTTTTAAGGTGTAGCATGCCGAAAGCACGGCGATCCTAAAGCGCAGCGTTATAAATCTTTTCGATATCAGACTTTCGAAGCTCCACAAAGTGCCCGACGGTTTTCGTATCCCCGCTGGTGCATTTGTCAGCCATCAGGCTCAGGTTTTCAGGGCCAATGCCGAGATCCGCGAGCCTGGACGGAAGGCCGAGGCTTGACCAGAATTTGGAAAGCCTTTGGATGCCTTCTTCGGCGACACGGTTTGTATCAAAAAAATAGGGTTCAACATGCCAGACCCGGGCGGCGAACTGGGCAAAGCGGGCGGGGTCATGGGAAAGCGTGTATCGCATCCATGATGGGAAGATAATCGCGAGCCCTGCGCCATGCGGAATATCATAGATGCCGCTCAGCTCGTGTTCGATATCATGCGAAGCCCAGTCACCGATCCTGCCGGTGTCCAGAAGATTGTTGTGCGCGATGGTTCCCGCCCACATGACATCGGCCCAGGCATCGTAGTCTGGTTCATCGCTGAAAATGCGCGGCGCAGCGCTGATGACGGTTTTCAAGGTTGCCTCAATCAGCCGATCGGTAAATTCGACAGCGGGAACATTGGTAAAATATCGTTCCATAAGATGAGCCATGATATCAGCCACCCCATAGGCCCGCTGATTTTTCGGCAGGGTGAAGGCGAGAACTGGGTTCAGAATGGAAAAACGCGGATATAATAGATCGTGGTTGAGCGCCCGCTTTAAAAGCCCGGCTTCATTGGTGATCACACTGCCCGAACTGGACTCACTGCCGGCGGCGGGAATGGTAAGCACCGTCCCCAGCGGCAATGCAGACGCGGGAACCGCTTTTCCCGTGTAAAAATCCCAGACATCGCCTGAATATGGAACGCCAACCGCAATAGCTTTGGCTGAATCGATGACACTGCCGCCGCCGACCGCGAGAATAAAGCCTATTTTTTCTTTTCGGCACAGCTCGATGCCCGAATTGACAAGGCTGAGCACCGGATTTGGCCGCACGCCCCCGAGCTCGGTCCATTCGACACCGGCTGAAGACAAAGACGCCTTAATTCGATCCAAAAGCCCTTTCTTCCGCGCGCTTGCCCCGCCAAAATGGAGCAAAACCTTTTTGGAAAACTTTGCTGTCTCGGCGCCGACTTTTGCTTCGCTGTCGCGCCCAAAGATTATTTTGGTCGGATTCTGATATTCGAAATTATTCATGCTATACCTCCATCAGGGGTTGAGCGAACCAACTTTCAGGTTTTCCGCGTTCCGCGCGCCGAGCCGGGCGCCCTCCCGGACAGCTTCGCGCAAGCTCCCCCCGTTCAGCATGACATGGGCCAGCCCCGCAGTAAAGGAGTCGCCCGAGCCAATCGGATTAATGACCTGCGCCGGCACGATTGGTTCCTCCGCGGGCTGGCCGTCCTCGTTGAACCAGATGGACTCTTTGCCCCGGGTCACGACAAGTTCGGTTCCATATCGAATTTTCAGCGCAGCGGCGATGGCGGCAATATAAGCGCGCAGAGGCTCTGTCCGCCCTTCGCTCTTTTCCGGCCCCAGCTGCCAGGTGGCGAGCGCTTCATGGATATTCGGCTTGACAACAAGCGGACGCCAACGCAGACAAGCCAGCAGATCCTGCCCCTTGATATCCAGAATAGCCGGTATGCCGAGCTGAAAGGCCCGCTCAGCCATCCGCGGAATAATTCGATCCGAATACCCCGAAGCCTTCGTTCCGGACACCACAAGCATGGCACAGCTCGGCAGGACCATATCGAACAGCCGCATGAAATCAGCTTCCGTGTTGGGCTGGACAGCCTGCGCCTCCTGCACCAGCTCGGTCGCGGTCCCTGCGCTCAGATCTATCACCGTTGTGCAGATTCGAATATCGGATCCCGAATCTACCCAGCGGACATCCAAACCATCCGTCCGGCACATGGCGAGGAACCAGTCCCGATTCTGCCCGCCGGCATGGGTCAGGTGTACGCAATCCTGGCCGAGCTGGGTCAGCACCCGCGTCACGTTCACCCCTTTTCCCGAGGCATCAACGCGGTATCGCGCAGCTCGATTTACCTGATCAGGCGTGACCGCGTCAAACACCAGCGTATTCTGGATCACAGGATTCAGGCAGACGGCAAGTATCGGCTTCATACGCAACCTCGAAACTCAGATAGACGGCGCGTTAGCGAGCAGGTAATCCTCAGCTTCCTTGCTCCACAAACCATCATGCCGGCTCGCAATTTCAGCCAGCTTGGCGAAAAATGGATCAGTTTTCCCTTTTTCGCTGAAATCCGCAATCGCGGTCAGCGGCAGATTTTTGTGCGTATAGATCAGTTTTTTCCCGCCGGGGATTTTATCCAGATTGATGGTCGTTTCAGGCACCGCGTTCAAGCCGCCCACGTGCGTGATCATGACCTCGGGCCGCAAATGGCCCGCTGCCATCATTTCCAAGGACTCTTTGATATCGTCGGTGTTGCCGCCCGATGTCCCAACCAGATGATGCGCCTCATAGTGAACATTGTAGAAATTGAGGTTTGCAGAAAAGCCAGGATCGGTGGGACCCGCGAAAAAGTTGAGACAGCCGTCATGCGCCAGCAGCTTGTCCGCCATTTCCACCAGCGGCTTTACCGGCGCGAACACAAACACATCATCGAATTTCTGCCCCTTGTTCAAGCCAACGAGGTATTCGACAGGATCGGAAATATCTTTAGTGTTGACATAGATGAGCTCGATGCCGAACCGCGCGGCTTCTTCGGCGGTTATCAGCGAGGCGGCGCGGGAAAGCCGCGATTGGTCGATATCGGTTACGATAATCCGCTTTGGCTTGATACTCCCATGGATCGCGTAATCAATCGCGCCCATTCCCATCGGCCCGACAGAAGCGAGCAGGGCCAGCGAACCGCCGGGGACAATCCCCATGCTGTGGACATAGGAGCCCGCCTCGGTATGGTATTGCGCGTGATAGGCGCCGACAATGCAGGACAACGGCTCCGACAGCGAGCCCATGAAAAAGGCATCGGCCTTATACTCGAGCAGGCAATCCATCTCCATAACTTCCGATGGAATAATGACATAGGTGGCATCGCCGCCGATATGCCGGTACGAGTACCCCGGTGCCCAGAGCGTCCCCTGATAGTTCAGCGCGGGCTGAATCGCAAACTTCTGGCCTTCCTTGAATTTTCCTGCCCACTTTGCGCCGACCTTGACCAGCCTGCCGCAAAACTCATGCCCGATTATGACAGGCTCCTTTGCCAGCGGAGCCCGGACACGCTTGTGCGCATCGCCCTGCATTGCCAGCTTGTGACTGGACATGCAGATCGAGTCCGAGACAATCTCAGCCAGAATTTCATCATCGGCAATTTCTGGCAGATCAAATTCTTCAAGCCGCAAATCATTGACCCCGTAAATCCTGACTGCTTTCGTTTTCATGGTGTGCCTCCCCTGGCCTTTATACCGATTCACCGGTATCAGCCGCCGTACTGTGCTGAGCGAGCTGGCCGAGCCAGATTCGCTGATAGTTTTCAAAACCTGACAGTCCGGCCAATGGCAGGACTGATTCTTTTTCATAATGAATCAACGGCGCCAAGGCGCCGGGTGCTTTGCCGGAAACAGCGGATATCGCGGTGAGCGCCGCTCCATAGGATGTCGCTTCCTTCATATCCGTCAGGAAAATGGGGTTTTCAGGCAAAGCGCTTGCCAGCAAAACAGCATACTGCCGGTTGTTTCTGAAGCCGCCTTCGATAAAAACACTTTCCCCCGCGCTGAGCCCCGCACGTTCCAGGGCAACCAGCGTTTGCAGAACCAGGGAAAGATTCAGAACCGCTTCTGCCCTTTGCTCGTTCATGATAAATTCAGGATGCGCCAAGCCCCGCGCAATGTCGGCCTGTGAGAAAAATTTGCCGTGCTCTACAGCTCCGGCGATTGAGCCCGGGAACTGCCCCGATCCCGGCACAATTTCAGGGAGGATAAATTCCGCAGCATCCGCGATTACAGACTGTAATACAGAGAACGAATCGGCTCCGCCGACCGCGGCATTCTGCGCAGCTGAAAGCCCTCCGCCCAGTGCCGCGGCAGTATCAGCTGGATGAGCGGGGGCTCCGGCCAATCGGGATCGCCGATATGCCGAAGCCAGCTCCGTCCAGACTTCATATTCCTTGCCGCCAAGGAAAATGGCTGTCTTGACCGGCGTGTTATACGCCGAGCGATTGAAGAAGACAACTTTCCCCAACTCTTCCGGTGCAAAACCGTAGGATTGCTGGGGATGCATCAGCACACACCAGGTGCCAGTCGAATCAACGACAAAATCCTGCTTTTCTTCCTTTATAATATACGGCAGGAGAGAAGCGTTCGAATCATGGATGCCCATGGTCACCAGGGTGTTGGGGGACAAGCCAGTCTGCCGGGCAATTTCCGGCTTCAGGGTTCCCAGCGTTTCCCAGGATGTGCGGATTGGCGCAGGCAGCTTTCCGGCGAGGCCGAGTTTTTCGGCGACAATCGAATAGTTCGATTTTTTCCAGTCGAACAGATAGGTATGGCAGCCGATATAGGTTCCTTCCGCGCCAGCGCGCCCCGTCAGGCGCATGCCCCAGTACTGGGGATAAGCCAGGACCAGTTCAGCACGCGAAAATTCGGCAGGAAAGCGCTCCTTGAGAAAAAATAAACCCTTTGCCGGATTGATGAGGGCTGAAAAATCCGGCGTGCCCGTCACTTCCTGCAATGTCCTTCGGTCTCCCGCAAGCGAGTAAAACCGCGCGTGAAATTCGGGACCGGGCTCATGAGTGTAATACACACAGGGGGCGACGGGATTTCCTTCAGCATCAGTGCAGACAAAGGTCGCCCCATGCGTGCAGATGGCAATCGATTCAATATCATAGGACGAAGAAAATCCAGCCAATGTCGCGAGAAACCACGATTCCATGCCCGCAAGGTCGTGAGTTTCCAGCCCTTCAACCAGAACAGGCTCAAAACCGCGTTTTTCCATTGCGAGGAGGTTCAGTTTTTCGTCCCACAGAGAAATTTTCTTGTTGGTCATGCCAATATCGATGACCGCGACAGCTTTTCGCATTTCTGCCTCCAACCGCTTACCTGAGCATGACCTGTCCGCCCGTGACCGGCAGGGCCTGTCCGGTTTCGTATTCCTGTTCCACCAGATAATACAGGGCGCGCATAACATCCTTGCCGCTGGTACCGCGCTTCATCGGAACTTTAGCCTCATAAAAGGCGCGGACATCTGCGATGGACGCGGCTCCCGGCACTTTTCCTGAATTGAGATACTGGACGAAAAGACCATTTTTCGGATCCGACCAGAGCGGCCCGTCGAAAAAATTCCCCGGGCAAATCGCATTGACTTTGATGGAGTATTCAACCAGCTCAAGCGCATAGCTCTGAACAAGCCCGATACCGCCGAATTTTGAGCCCGCATAGGCACCGTTTTTGTTCGAGCCCTCAAGCCCGGATTTCGAATTGATCTGGATAATATCGGTCATCCAGCGCGGCGCAGTACGATACTGCCTTCTCAGCAGTTGGCCGCCGTGCTTGGCAATCAGGAAAAAACCCAGGTAGTTCACATCGGTGACAAAGCGGAAACTCTTCTCGTCCTGTTCCAGCACCGACCCCGCCTTCAGCACCCCGGCATTGGAAACGATCAGATCGAGCCCGCCAGTCTGGCCGGCGATTGCCCTGAACATGGCAACAACCGACGCTTCATCGGTAACATTGACGGCAATTGGAAAGGCCGGCCCCGGCAAGCCCTTGTCGCGGTGTGCCTGATGTTCTGAATTGATAGCGTACGCAAGCTTCGTAGCACCATCAAGATTCATATCGGCGATGAACACATAGGCGCCGGAAGCAGCAAGCCCTCTGACAATCTCCTCGCCGAAACCCTGTGCCCCTCCCGTCACCACCGCGACTTTCCCCGCGACCACCTTTTCCCGCCCGATTGCTGAATTGGGATTGGCTGGATTGGAGATGAATGGGGACTCGGTGCTGGCTGAATCTGGCAGGGCGGCTTGCTCGGGGAACCAGACCTGGAAGCCCAGCGAGGCCGAATCCCATTCTAATACGAGGGAAAGCCCGGATGCAGTGTTTCCAATCTTGTGCTTTTCCCTGCTGAACTCCTCCGCGAGAATGGCGGCGGCACGCGTTTCATCGAAGCCTTCATCCGCAAAAAACCACTCCGGCACCGCGAACAGCAAACGCACCTTATTGCCGGCTCTGGCATCGGAACCTGCACCGGTATCGGCAGCTACACCGGCACCTTTAACGGAACCAGCGCCGGCAGCGGTATCGGAACCTGCAATGGCACCAGCGCCCGTATCCGGCTCCCTTGCAGAAACCACAACCGGCACGGCATATTCGTTCAGAAAAAGCCCCCGCACCAAAGGCGCAAGCCGCGATCCCGCTTTCCGGATACTTTCTGAATTCATGCTTCATACCTTCCTTTTTCAAAAGCCGCAAGAACTGCGGAGACATCGCGCTGGCTGCGCACCATATCCCTGCCGCACCGCGCGTAAATTGCCAGGCGCTCATCGAGCGGCACGCCGCCATAGCGGTTCATCGTCGAAAAGAGCCCGGCTGAGGGCTCGATGCCGGCAAGCGCTTCATGCGCCACCAGCGCCCAGGTAGCCGTATTGAGATGCGAAAATTCGGGCAGTCTGAGTTCAGGGCAATTGAACGATTGCCGCGGCTGATTGATATCGACACCTGAAATTTCCATAAAGCCAAAGTGTGCGCACATCTCTCTGACCCGCGCCAGCTGAGCCCGTGAGTTTCGGGGCGGCATATAGGTTATCGCGGGAAATCCAATCTGCTTCAGCACATCAAAAAGCTCCGGCAGAAAATCATCCTCAAATTTTTCGGCCTTCTTGTCACCCGTCGGCGACTGATGCACATCCCCCAGATAGGCATAGGCTGGAATTGCGCCAATTTCAAGCGCGAATTCCACCGCCTCGCGGGCGGTCACACACTCGTCAGAGGGCTGGATGAAAATTGATGGCAGAAATTCGGCTTTAAGCACTCCGAGCAGGTCATATTCGAGGTAGGGATTATCCTTGTCGGCAAGGCGCTCGCGTGTTTTAGCATCGAGCTGAAGATTCAGCGCCTTTTGCAGATTCAGAACGAATGCAGGGCCTTTGCCGAAGGCTTCAATCAGCACCTTGCTGCAGGCAGCTAGCAAATGCCGTTCTGTTATGCTGCCGCCTTGGTCATAGCAGGAAATGCCCCGCACATCGCGGTCAAAATCGATGCTGCCCGCCCCTGCTGCCGCGAGCACAGAGTTTGCGGCATCCGTCATTTTCCGTGTCCGCTCGAGCCTGCGTTCGCGGATCGGTTTGAGAAAAGCTCGAACCCTGTCCCGCGCCGGTGCCGGCACACCCTGCACTGTCATATAGAGGATCCCCGCAGAATCGGGATTATTCAGCTTCCGAGAAGCAAGGCCGCCCCAGAGCTCGCCCAGGAAAACCCGAATTTCAAATCCCGTCACCGACCCCAGGCCCAAGAGCCGGCAGGCTTCCGTCATCTCTGCCGCGGCCTCCAGCGAGTCATGGTCCACCGAGCCGGCAACCGTCAGGCCAGCCTGACGCGCCCGGTATGCCGCCGAGCAGGGAGTATAGGGGCTGAAGCTATAGCAGGTGTGAATATGGTTGTTGGATTCTTCCGCTTCAGCCGGCCCGGCCGCGCCCGCAAGCGGCGCAAGCTTCTCTGCTCTTATTTTTGCGTTCAGCGCTTCCAGCCGCGCTTCCGGCGGTATCGAGCGATCATTCAGACTATCCATGGCTGTTTTCACACCCCCAGCCGAGCCCGTCGGAGCAATTCGCCTTCCGTCTGCACGGTCGACACGACATGACCTGCAAGCGGCACGATTCTTTCATGGATTGTATCGAGGATCCACGCTTTCTGCGGGAAGTACAGGCTCTCCATTTCGGCAGCCGGCGTAATCCAGTTGCGTGAACCGACAACGGCGACCGGAGCGTCGAGATAATCAAAGGCGAGGGTCTGCACATGAGACGCCACCGTGTGGAGGAAATTGGCGCGTTCCACTGCGTCCGAAGCGAGGACCAGGCAGCCGGTTTTTCGAACTGAATCCAGCAAGACACTGTAGTCCAGCGGTGCGACAAATCGAAGGTCGATGACTTCAGCCGATAAGCCGTAGCGCGTTTCAAGTTCCTGCGCCGCATCCAGCGCCCGGTACAGGGTCGCTCCCACCGTCGCAATGGTCAGGTCAGTCCCTTTTCTGCGGATTGCAGGCTGTCCTTCCGGCACTTCATAATACCCCTCCGGCACGCCGTTGGGCTCAAACTGCTCGCCAATATCGTACAGAAGCTGGCTTTCCAGAAAAATGACCGGATCGGTGCCGCGAAGCGCCAGGTTGAGCATTCCCTTGGCATCGTAAGGGGTGGCGGGGAAATACACTTTCAGGCCGGGAATATGGGCAGCCAGCGCCGACCAGTCCTGGCTGTGCTGGGCGCCATACTTGTTTCCAACGGAAACCCGCACAACCAGCGGCATTTTCAGCAGGCCGGCCGACATGGACTGCCACTTGGAAGCCTGATTGAAAATCTCATCGCCCGCGCGGCCGAGGAAATCGCAATACATCAGTTCGACCACCGCCCTGCCGCCGGACAGCGCGTATCCGACGCCTGCACCGACAATCGCTCCCTCAGAAATGGAGCTGTTGAAAAGCCGCGGATACGGAAGCGCTTCGGTCAGACCGCGGTAGACGGCAAAAGCCCCGCCCCAATCCCGATTTTCTTCCCCCCATGCCGCCATGGTCGGATCTATTGCAAAGCGATGGAGCATGGCTTCGAAGAGGCCATCCCGGAACTGGAACATTTTATTCTTGGAGACCGGCTTGCCCTCGGCATCAAAAGCCTTCCTGATTTTTCCCGCTATCGATTTTACCCGCGGATTATCCGCGAGTGTTCCGACAATTTCGGGCTGGCGCGAATCCAGCGCTTCGGCCTTTCCGTTGGAGTACATGACCGACTCGATAAACTGCCCGGTCACGCGGGGGCATTCGGCTTCGTTGGTGGCCAGCTTCAGCACCTTGACCAGCCGCTCATCCAGTTCGGCCCGCATCGCTTCAAAATCCTGCCGGCCTAGGACCTTGTTTTCTTCCAGATACCGCGCAAAGTCCTCAATCGGATCGGCTTTCTGCCAAAGTTCGATTTCTTCCTTGGTGCGATAGCTTGAAGCATCTGAGGGCGAGTGGCCGGAAATCCGGTAGGTGACCGTGTCGAGCAGAACCGGGCCTCGGCCTTCCAGCAGAATTTTCTTCTTCCGGTTGACCGCGTCCGCCACTGCCAGCGGGTCATAGCCATCGACACGCTCTGCATGCATGGCTTCTTCATTGACACCAGCCCCGACTCGGGCAAGGATGCCGTAGCCCATGGTTTCGCCGGCAGTTTGGCCGCCCATGCCGTAAAAGTTGTTGAAGAAATTGAACAGAATCGGCGGAGCCCCGCCCGCTGACTCCGGCCATAAGGTTCGATATTGATCCATCGAGGCGAGCATCATCGCTTCCCACACGGGGCCGCAGCCCATGGCAGCATCGCCAATGTTAGAAATGACGATTCCCGGCTTTTTATTGATTCGCTTGAAGAGCGCCGCCCCAGTCGCGATATCGGCCGAACCGCCGACTATCGCGTTATTCGGCATCGAGCCGAAGGGAGTAAAAAAGGCGTGCATCGAGCCGCCCAAGCCCCGGTTGAAGCCTGCCTTGCGCGCAAAAATCTCGGCGAGCGTTCCAAACAGAATGAAATTCTCGGCAAGGTCCGCCATGTCGCGATACCCAGCCTTTTCAGCATAGGACAGCGTCTCGCCGTCCAGGAAACCGCGCATGATGGCTTCCAGGCTGGCCTGCGGGAGTTTTCTCGCCGCAGAAAAGCATTTTGCCAGAATTTCGCCGTGACTTCGATGCGAACCAAAAATGTAATCCTCGGGGTCCAGCGCCGCGGCCTGACCGACAACCGCCGCCTCCTGCCCGATGGACAGGTGCGCCGGTCCCTTATGATTGTATTCAACGCCGGTCCAGGCGCCTGTTGTCTTGATTGAATTCAGCATCGATTCGAATTCGCGGATTGCCAGCATGTCATGGAGCATGGC
>JAJTBL010000034.1 GCA_021286925.1 Spirochaetia bacterium
TCCCGGGCGAGCGCTTCGAACTCATCTGTCTGGCGTTCAAAGACACTGAGCGCTGATTTCCAGAATTCGACTGATTCAATATCGAATCCCGCTTTTCTTGTGATAGCAACCGCAGAATCGGAGCCGGTTTCAGCCAGAAGCTGTGTGTAAGCGCGGGCAAATGACGGCCCTTCGGTTCTGAACTTTTCATACAGACCCAGCCCGAACAGCTGTCCGAAAGCGTATGGAAAATTATAGAAGGACAGTGTCGGGATGTAGTAATGCCCTTTGACAGCCCACATGTATGGATGCCGCTTTTCGCGGTCAAGGCCGCTGCCGTAGGTTTTTTCCTGCGCATCCAGCATGAAAGAGCACAGCTGTTCAGGGCTCAGCTCTCCGGCTTTCCTCGCTTCAAAAACAGCCTTTTCAAAATAAAATCGCGAAAGAATATCAACAATAACCTGACATCCATCCTGGAGATGCATTTCGACAAGAGCCATTTTTTCGGCAGGCCCCGCCTTAGCCAGTGCTGCTTCAGAAACAACTGTTTCCGCGAAAATAGAGGCTGTCTCGGCGAGCGTCATCGGGTATTGCGCCAAGGCGTTCGGCACATTTTTGATACACTCTGCATGCCAGGCGTGGCCCAGTTCGTGCGCAACAGTCCCGACCGCAGAAAAACTGCCGTCAAAGTTGCATAAGACACGGGGCTCCTTGGCAAGCGGGAAATTCGTGCAATATGCGCCGCCAACCTTCCCCTCGCGGGGTTCTGCGTCAATCCAATTGCTCTGAAAAGCCTTGCGGGCAAATTCGCCCATCGCAGGATCGAATGAGCCAAAAGTCCCTGCGATGAACTCCCGCGCCTCATCCCAGCTGAATTCTGGCAGTTTGGCGGTCTTTGCCTCGACCGGAGCAAAAATATCGTAAAATGCGAGCGCCGGAAGGCTGAGAGCCTCCGCCTTTGCCTTGAGATAGCGGCGCCACATGGGTAGTGACTGTTCCATGGCGGCAATGAGCGCTTCAAGCGTCGCGGGGCTAATCCTCGCCTGCGCCATGGACTTTTCCAGGGCGTCTTTCCAGCCGCGCCGCTGATTCAGACTATTTACCGTCCCTTTGACACCATTCAGCGCGGCCGCAAGAGGAATTTCGACCGACTTCCACACATCCAGTTCCAGCCGGTAAGCCTTTTCTCGTATTGCCCGGTCGGGGCTGTATGCGAGATTGCGAAGCTGAACCACGGTTTTTCGCTCACCGGTTTCGCTGTCCCAGAGCGCGCTTGCATTGGAGCTGACCGATTCCTGAAGGCGGGACCAGGCGTCAGCCCCGCTCCGCGACAGATCTTCGGCCAGATCCTCAAGCTCGGGAGCCATCTGGTGGGCCTGAAAGAAAAGCTCCTCCCACAGATGGAAAGCATAAGGCTTGATATCGGCATCGGTATCAGCGAGTTTTTCAACTGCGGATTTCCGTGCCGCAAGCGCATTTCTGAAAAACACCTGAGCCTGTTTCGCAGGAAGCAGAAGCTCGTCGATGCTGTTCAATTCGACCATGGCCCGCTCATCGCGGGTTGCCGTGCTGAAACGGGCATAGGTATAGGCAGAAAGCGTTTCAGCCAAATCAGCAAGTTCGTCATTGAGCGAGAGCGCTTTGAGCAGCCAGGCTTTTGTGTCTTCCATCGCTCCGACCGTCAGGCTTTCCTGATAGAACTTCAAGAGCATTTCAGCAAGTTCTACGGCCCGCTTTTTTGCCTGCTTATATTTTTCCGAATCAAAATCGGGGAAAACCGATTCAAGATTCCAGTGAGGCAGTTTTTCAGATCCAGTCATTATTTCCATCCTTCCAGCCGATCAATTCATCCGGCCTGAAAAATAAATGTATTTCACGCTGTGCGGATTCCACGGAATCCGAAGCGTGAATGATATTCAACCCCGTATGCATTGCGTAATCTCCGCGGAGTGTGCCGGGGTAGGCCTCTTCCGCCTTGGTGGAGCCGCACAGAAGCCTCAGCATTTTTACCGCACAGTCACCTTCCAAGACCATGGCAATGACAGGACCTGAGGTTATATAGGAGATGAGTTCATCAAAAAATGCCTTTCCTTCATGTTCCTTGTAATGCTGCCGTGCCAGCTCCGGCGTAATCTGCATCAATTTCATGCCAATAATGTCAAAACCTTTCCGCTCGATTCTTGAAATAATCTCGCCGGCAATGCGGCGGGCGAGCACGCCAGGTTTCAACATGGTAAAGGTCCGTTCAATCGCCATACATCCTCCATTGCTCCAGTGTAGCACTCACCAGAAAAAACAGCTACAGAAAAATGCGAAGTCTGCTGATTGTATTCAGACGCAAATTCCGGCATACTGCTTGAACGAAATGAATATCGAATTTCATTATTACTGCCTGTACTACCTTTGCAGAAATGCAGGATTTTTAGAGAGAGAAGCTGAAATCATCTCTATATCCAGCCAGCTGGTGGATGAATGCATTGCTCCATGGAAGGTCGCTGGCGAGAGCCGCTTTCCTTTTACTGAAGTAACGCAGAATTACAGTTTCTGGGATGAGCATATCAGCACGAATATATATATCCCTTTTCACTTCATACCGGGATCGGCCGAAAAAGCGGCTGAGCTCAGGCTGGATAAAAAAAGCGGGAAAAATGTCGTCACCCCTGATTCTCCGCTAGCGCGTGATATATTGATAACTGCTTTGAAATCAGGAAATTTGTTCCGAATCGGAATTGCACTGCATGCCTACGCAGACACTTGGGCACACCAGAATTTTTCAGCCCATAACGATGCAATAAACGGATTCCCCGGCACATCTCTGCTCCCTGCTGTCGGTCACTTGCATGCGCTGAAAAAGCCTGATATACCGCCCCTGGTCTGGACAGATCAGCGCCTTGCGACGGAACACCGGAGCATTGATAACAAAGCCCGCTTTGCAAGAGCGGCCGGGATGATATATCGTTTTCTCTGCGCTTTTAACCACCGCGATTTCAAGGATGAATCCCTGGTCATCGGCAAACTGGAAGAAATCTGGCAAAGGCAATCCGAAGAGAGTGACGGAAGTGCAAGGATTTCGGATTATATTGTTGATTTGGATGTGCCCCCTTATGTTCATGGAGCCTGGGTCAGAGCAATCGGAGGCATTCCTTCCGAAAATATCGGAGCCAGCGCTTTATGGAAGCTTGCGTCCAATGGATATGACCAAGCTGTATGGCTCAAAGCCGCAGTCCGCCAGACTGAGCAGTTTACGAGCCGATCGCTGGGAATTATCCCGATGGAAAGCTATCACGGTTCTCTATTTGAGAGCTGGAACGAGGCGGTGAGGGCTCATCGAGCCGCTGTGCTCGCCCATCCAGGGCTGAGCCGAACCTGACATGTCTGCAAGGAGCCAAGTTGAGAGTCATGAAGAAAACAAAAGTCATGCGAACGAATGCAATTACTGTCTTTGCGCTGGGAGCGCTCCTGTTGCTTTCCGCCTGCGCGACCGTGCCCCGTGAGATTTTTACTGCCAATCCGGCTTCGTATTTTAGTGAAAAATCCCAGGCCTATATCCAGATGTCTCGGACAGCGATGCAGGAACTGATTCTGTCCATGGGTCAGGAGACGCTGGACAAACTTGCCCGCTCGGTTCCGGCAGGCCAGAACAAAGGCTCGAAGGAAGACGCCGGTATCGTCGACAAAGGCATGCTGCAATCATTCCTCTCACGCACCGCGCGGCTTGGTATCGGCATTGATGGTTATGAGACGGAAAATCCGAAGATTGAAGCTATCCTCTTGGGCGATTTTCCTATCTATTCTGTCCGTTTTGCAATGGCCACAAACAGCGAATGGCGGAAAACCGACAATTATCAGTATCGTTCAACGCGTTATCCGCTGTATGTCCGAGTCGTTGATAATGGCATCGTCCGTTTTACCACATATTCGAATTCAAAATCAGCTATGCCATCTGCCATTTCAATAATACCGAACCGATTTGCTGAATCGTATAACGCTGACATCACGCTTTACATTTCGGACCCCAAGGCTTTTCTCAGCAAAATGATCCCGATGGAAGCGGCATCCCTTCCTATAGATTCAATATTGATAACGGCACGAAAACCCGAAAACACCGACGAACCGGTGTATGATCTCGATTTCGCCATCATCATGAAAGATGAAGCTACTGCCAGAGCCTATCGCCCCATAGCCCGCTTTTTCTGGCTAGCCCTTGTAGACAAGCTTCTTGGACCTGACAGCAGTGCGAAAACATCCAGTCTCAATCTTGAAAAGGATGTATATTCAGCAAAGGGCATCCGGATTTCATCGGATGATATCAGGGCGCTCCTTTTGGACGCGACTCTGGGCCCTCAGGAATAAGTATTTTCTGCACTTTCAATGGCCAGTTTTAGGTAACGGCTTGGCTTTTGCGAGAGCTTCGAGAAGTTCGAAAAGCTCGGCGGGTATCGGGTATTTCGGGTTAGTAAATGAATCATAATTTTCTTCCGCGGATGCGACTTTTTTCAGCATGTAATTCATGCCGGGAATGACTCTGGCGACTGCGCTGGGCCGCAGCGCCATCAAAAGCTTGAACTCATTCTCAGGCACCTGCTCATCCAATTCACCCCAGACTAGCACCAGGGGAGACTTGATGGCAGCGATTTCCCGCGCAGGATCCATGGAAAGCCACGAATAAAGCCATTCGCGTTTCTGCGGTGAAAAAAAATCACGCAGGGTTTCCGACGGTTCTTGATAGGATTTACCTTCAAGAATAGCTTGCACAATGCTTTCAGCCTCGCATTGCAGAGCCTTATCGAGTTCGGAAAGATTTTCCCGCAGGATATCGAGCGGCTTTTTACCCGATGCATCCAGCACAGCAAAACCATCAACAGAAAGCCCTTGGCGGCTAGCTTTATTGATCGCGAGTGCTGCTATCCAGGCGCCTTCGTTCATAGCAGCCACAACAAGCCGAGAGATTCCGACTTCTTTTTGTAGTTTTTCGAGTATGGCGACAAGATCCGAGGCGTGACGAGCAAAGCTGACCTGCTGGTCATGGGACTCGTAGCGGTATGCCTGCCCTGAGCCGCGTTTGTCATATCGAAAACTGGCAATGCCCCGGGCGGCTAGCCCCTCCGCGAGAAGCTTTAATACATCTGTCTTCCCCGGCACATTGTAATTGTTGCCGTCACGGTCAGTCGGGCCGGATCCCGCTACGAGAACGACAAGCGGAATGTAGCTGTTTCCGCCATGCGGCCGTGTCAAAATGCCCGGAAGCGACACATCGCCGCAGAACACTTCAAGCGCTGTTTCTTTCGGATTGGGCTCGCTCGCAGCCTTTTTCAAGATAAATGTGCCTCGCCAGGCAGGCGACTGCACAATACCGACAATGGTCTGATTTTGTCCCTGCAAACTGAAAGACCCTGAAAACACCATATCCTGTCCGGGGCCGAACGCATCCAAAACAAAACGGATTCTTTTTGCCGACCAGCTGATATCATCGAGCGGATAGCCAAACATGGATTGGTCGGGAATATCCAGTAACGCGCCTCTATTCATCTCGAGAATTCTGAGTGATAGGGAAGCTGAAAAAGCACTTCCTGCGCCAGTCTGCGCTTGAGCGTCCGAACTGCTCCCCTGAAAGCCATTAAGCGCCGCTATCCCCTGCCCCTGCGGGGAAGCCGATGAGTCCGCGATATTCCGGATGCTCATCGCTCCCGTCCACAGGCCTGGAGTAATGCCATCCTGCTGATCAAGCGCCGCAGCTGCGAGGGGCAGGTCATTTACAGCCGAGGAAGAGCGGCTGGACTGGGCAAACATCCATGGATTTGAAAACGCAATAATTCCCAGCAAGAGCAAGATTGCCTTAGCCATGAAAAGCTTTCGCCTACCCCTTTATCGCTTTGACAAAGATCTGGAATACATCATCGGGTTTGCCGGCTCCGTCAATGGTAACCAGAAGACTGCGCTCTCCATACCACTGGATCAGGGGTGCCGTCAAAGAACGATAGGCTTCCAACCTTGTTTTAATGGCTGATTCCTGATCATCGGAACGAATATACAGTGCTCCGCCGCAGGCATCGCAGATCCCCTCGTTTTTCGGCGGCATTGTAACAATATGGTAGATCTTCCCGCATGATTTGCAGACACGTCTCCCGGTAAGCCTAAAAAGGATGACACTGTCTTCAACATCGAAGTTTACAACCTTTTCGACAGGACTGATTTGCTGAAGCGCCTCCGCCTGCGGAATCGTGCGCGGAAATCCGTCCAATATCCATCCATTTTTAACATCCGGCTGTGCAAGTCTTTCCCGGACAAGGGCAATAGTCAGATCATCCGGCACCAGCCTGCCTTCAGCGAGAATTTCTTTGACCTTTTTGCCAAGCTCAGTTTCATTTTTTATCGCTGCTCTGAATAGATCACCCGTTGAAATATGCGGAATTGACAGATGTTCGGAAGCCATTGCCGCAAGAGTGCCTTTGCCAGCTCCCGGCGGACCGAGAAATACCATTTTCATCGTCGTGCTCCTTAAAAGCACAGAATACTGGTTTTTCTGCGGGAGGTAAACAGGGCTTTTGCTCCATGATCATTTATATTTCCCAAGGATGGGGGTTCGGCTGCAAAGAATTTTTTTCAGAAGTAACGGCAGACCATGACTGGCTCATTTTATATCGGAACAGAATTTCAAGCTTGTCTTTGATGGCCGGGGTCGGCAAAACAAGTGTCAGATGCCGGTTTTTTCTAAAATCGGTGCTGGAAGGTGAAGCGGTTATGGTATTGTCGAGAATAACTTCGATATTGTGCTTTCTGATCATCGCAATCCAGGGTGCAAGACTCCCTTTTTTTGTACGCCTCGCAATATAGATTCGATGGCGGTAGTCCACGCCTGAACGTGAAGCCTGCTGCCTCCAGACTGCCAGATCTTTTTCGAGAAACTCAGCCGCGAGCGGCAGGACATCGCTGCCAATCAAATGGGTCAGCTCAAGTTTCATGCCAGCGTGAAGTGCAATAAAGCGCCGGACTATTTCAATAGTATCTGCGCCGCTGCCAATGTCCAAAGGCAAAATGAAGGGTTCAAAAAGGTCGGCAAGCTGGAGTTTTGCGATCTGGTACCTGAAGGCATAATCGGTTTTATCGGGTTTATAGGAACTGCCAGGATCCTCAGGGACCACAATGACCATGTCGGATTGTGTTGTCGGCCAGGCAAGGTATCGAAGCGCGATGGAAAGATGCGTCATCTGAAACGGGTCAAAGCTGCCTATATAGATGGCTATCCGCGCAATTCCATCGGGATAGCGAAGTATTTTGGGATAAGACCGAATATCAAGCGGATGCAGGAGCCCTTTTTCAGTTTTCAGATTGATAGCCGACAGCGCATTCAGGATTATGGTTTCATGATAGCGATAATCGTGCAAATCTTCAGGTCCAAGATAGCCATATTGCGGAAGTGCGTCGAATATTTTTTTCAGGCGGTTCGCGAGTGCGTCTACCTTTGGATTGCTGAAATGCTTTGGCCATTCGGTGAGTTTTTTTTTGCTGCTTCCGGACTCGGTGGGGTTTCCCGCCTTCATAGCTTCAGTATTTACCATATTTTTAAATTTTGCAACAAATTTTTTTGAAAGTTTTTACTATAAATTTTTATCTAAATAATTTGCCCGTTTGCAATATTAAATTTTCTCAATATTTAATGCAAATTTTATCTATAATTATATATTGACATATTGAAAAAATGGCGCATACTTATCATACATACATCATCGGCAGGCAACATTCGAGGCAATTCTGCAGTTTGGCAAAGGAGGCAATATGCCAACGACAGCAGTCAATTCGCCCGACTCCTCTGACATCTCCTCAATCATCGCAGGGAACCGGGGCAAACCAGGCAGTCTTCTCCGGATTCTGGAACAGGTGCAGGAACACGATCCCAAACATTACTTGTCGGAAACTTCACTCAGGACCGTGGCGCAGGAGTTGGAGCTCCCCTTGTCGCACGTTTATTCCGTAGCGACATTCTATTCATTTTTCAGCTTGAAACCGCAGGGCAAGCATTCGATCGTCGTATGCCGGGGAACGGCATGCCACACGAGAGGCTCGCTCACCTTGCTCAATGAAGCACTGGAGCAGCTCGGCATCCATGGTTTCAAGGAAGAAGAAGAAAACTCGGCAACAAGTCTGGACGGCTTCGCGACCGTAAGAACCGTGGCGTGCTTCGGTCAATGCGCGCTCGCTCCCGTAGTCCAGATAGACGGCGTCGTTAAATCCCGGATGACAATCGGAAAACTGGTCGGGATTCTTCAAAAAATGAAGAAGGAGGGCTGACCATGGCAGTAACAAACGATCTGGGGGCATTGAGAAAAGAAGGCATGCATCATTTGGTTCGTTCTACACCATGGATTTCCGTCGGTCTGGGAACCTGCGGCATCGGTAATGGAGCTCAGGAAGTATTCGATGCACTCCAAAGCGAAGCACTGAAACAAAAATCGGAGATCCTGGTGCGCAGAGTCGGCTGTTTCGGATTCTGCTCCGCAGAGCCGATCGTAATGACCTATAGACCGGGAAAGCCGCTGTTAATGTTTACCGACGTAACTCCATCCAAAGCGCTCACTGTTTTAAAATCGATGAATGATGATGAGCAATATGGCAAAGCTGCGAAACTGGCTGAGGCGCGTATTGAATCATGGGATTTCAGAACCAGCACGATCAACTTCGGGAGCGACTACAGCTTTGTGCCGACATGGAAGGAACTTTCATTCTTCAAAGGGCAGGAAAAACTGGTTCTCAGGAATTGCGGCCTCATCGACCCGGAAGATATCAGCGAATACCTTGCAGTAGGAGGATACTCCCCGCTCATTAAAGTGCTGACGACAATGTCTCCTGACGCGGTCATCGATGAAGTCAAAAAGGCGGGCTTGCGAGGCCGGGGCGGAGCCGGCTTCCCTACCTGGAAAAAATGGCGGATCATGCGAGACAATGTCCTTGCCAACCCGGGAACAGCATACGCTATCTGCAACGCTGATGAGGGCGATCCCGGCGCATACATGAACCGCAATGAAATCGAGTCGGACCCGCACATGCTCATAGAGGGCATGATAATCGGCGCGTATGCCATGGGTGCTTCCCACGGTATCATGTATGTCCGAGCGGAATATCCGCTGGCGGTAAAACGGCTTCAAAACGCCTTGATCCAGGCAAGGCAAGCAGGCCTGCTCGGGAAAAACATACTCGGAACAAAATTCAGCTTTGACGTCGAAATCGTCACCGGCGCAGGTGCCTTTGTGTGCGGAGAGGAAACCGCGCTCATCGCCTCGATAGAAGGAAAGCCGGGACGGGCAACACCGCGGCCGCCCTTCCCTGCCCAGAAAGGTCTGTACGGCAGGCCAACAACCATCAACAATGTCGAGACGTGGTGCAATATCCCGGTCATTATCGGACGCGGCGGCGAATACTTTGCTGGCTTCGGTACGCCGACCAGCACCGGAACGAAAGTATTTTCCTTTGTCGGCAAAGTCAGAAACACCGGCCTTGTGGAACTGCCGCTCGGCACTACCCTTGAGTCGGCAGTCTACGGAATCTGCGAAGGCATGGGGCCGACAAAAAAAATCAAGGGTCTCCAATCGGGCGGACCTTCGGGCGGCTGTATTCCAGCTTCGCTTTTTAAAACTCCCATCGATTATGAGCACCTGACTGAGCTCGGCGCGATTATGGGCTCCGGCGGCATGGTAGTCATGGACCAGGACAACTGCATGGTGGATGTAGCCAGGTATTTTACCGGTTTTGCGGCAAGCGAATCCTGCGGGAAATGCACGCCTTGCCGGGAAGGCACATCCCAGATGCTGAATATCCTCCAAGGTATTGCGGATGGAGAAGCCAGCGAAAAGGATCTGGATGTCCTGGAAAGTCTGGCGCTTTCCATCAAGGATTCAGCCCTGTGCGGGCTTGGACAGACCTCTGCAAACCCTGTTCTTACCACGCTGAGATATTTCAGAGATGAATATATCGAACATATCAAGGCCAAGCGTTGCAATGCGGGTATCTGCGAAAATCTCTATGTCGCGTTGTGCGAATCATCATGCCCTCTGCATATGAATATTCCTGGATACCTTCAGCTCCTCAAGGAAAATCGAATCGAAGATGCTTTCGAGCTGACACTTCGGGAAAACCCGCTTCCCGGCTCGCTTGGCAGAATCTGCCATTTCCACTGCAGAATGCGCTGCCGCCGCGACATGCTCGATGAACCGGTATCGCAGGGAGAAATCCACCGCTACCTCGCCGACACCATGTATAAGATGGGACGGGAAAAAGCGATCTACAATCGGCTTATCCGGGAGAAACTTCCTTCGACAGGCAAAAAAATTACCATTATTGGAGCCGGACCTGCCGGACTTTCAGCGGCATTCTGGCTCACACGGCTGGGCCATGAGGTCACTATCTATGAAACGACCTCTGAACCAGGCGGCAGCCTCAGATGGGGCATTCCCGCGTATCGCCTGCCCAAGGATATGCTCAAAAAGGAAATCGCGTTCATCCAGAAGCTGGGAACCCGTTTTGTTTTCAATACGAAAATCAACTCGCCGACCCAGTGGAAGGGTCTGGCGGAAAGCTCTGACATCCTGCTTCTGGCCGCAGGCGCTAGCGCGGAACAGAGGATGGGCGTGCCTGGCGAAGACGTCGCAGGTGTTATCGGAGCTACTGAGTTCCTGAGCAAAGTCAGCAGCGGTGAAAAGCCGAAAATCGGCAGTGAAGTGCTGGTGGTCGGCGGCGGAAATTCAGCGATCGACGCGGCCCGCTCAGCACTGAGACTGGGCGCGCATGTGACTCTCGTCTATCGGCGGTCCTGCAACGACATGCCAGCCAACAAGGAAGAGCTGAAAGGTGCTCTAGAAGAAGGCGTTTCTCATATCTGCTTTGCATCCCCTGTAGAGGTTCTTGCCAAGGAAAAGAAGGGCGAAAAGCGGGTTCGGGCGCTCAAAATCCAGCGAATGAAATCCGGGCCGGTAGACAGCTCAGGCAGACCCAAACCAATTCCAACCGATGAGTTCATCGAAATTCCCTGCGATTCCATCATCGTGGCCATCGGAGAGAAAGTGCTGATACCAGGATTGGAAGCCATCGGAGTCACCGCAGCCCGCG
>JAJTBL010000390.1 GCA_021286925.1 Spirochaetia bacterium
CGGGAAAAACGCTGAGTCAGCGATCATTGCCCCTGTGAAGGCTGCCGCCAGTTCTGCCGATAATGCGGTTTTGCCGAGCGCTTCTGACAAAATTCTATCATTATTCAAATCCGAACTGAAAGTCATAAATCTTGGACTCGATGTTTTTGCAGAGAACCTGATTGCACAGGGTGTCGAAGCGGTTCAGCTGGCATGGGAACCGCCCGCGGCGGGTGATCATGTCATGATTGAAACGCTGAAAAAGATCGAATTCAGCGCGAATGTCGATATCGAGGCTGCCAACGCGCTGGCAGTTGAACGCATCCTTTCCGGAAAACCGGTGATACTAGGTATCGGCAAAGCGCTCGATGTGGTGCCTGGCATGCGGCCTGATTTGATTCTTCACGCAGGCCCGCCAGTCAGCTGGGAGCGGATGTGCGGGCCGATGCGGGGTGCGGTAATCGGCGGGCTTCTGTATGAAGGGTTGGCGAAAAGCCCGGAGGAAGCGGAGGCGCTGGCTGAGTCGGGGAAAATCAGCTTTGAGCCGTGTCACCACCATCAAGCGGTTGGGCCGATGGCAGGCATCATGACCAGTTCGATGCCGGTCTGGATCATTAAAAACGAAACATATGGCAATCTTGCCTTCGCGACCTTGAATGAGGGTTTGGGCAAGGTTTTGCGATACGGTGCATATTCTCAGGAAGTCCTGGACAGGCTCAGATGGATGGAAGAGGAGCTTGCTCCCATACTCGCGAAGGCAATTGAACGGCATGGCCCTATCGATTTGCGCAGCCTCATCGTACAGGCCTTGCAGATGGGCGATGAGGGACACAATCGAAACCGCGCAGGTACCAGCCTCATGATCCGCGAACTGGCGCCGCATCTGGTAATGCTCGACGAGAAGCCTGAGAAACTGGCGAGGGTACTGTCATTCATGCATGGCAACGACCATTTCTTCCTGAATCTGACCATGCCCGCGGCCAAGAGTGTGCTCGCGGCGGCGGAAAACATCCCCGGCAGTACGGTAATCACGGTGCAGGCACGCAACGGCACGGAGTTCGGAATTCAGATCAGCGGACTCGGAAATCGCTGGTTTACCGGACCTGCCGGCATTGTCAATGGCCTGTATCTGCCGGGTTTCGGGCCTGAAGACGCGGCGCCCGATATCGGCGATTCTGTCATTACGGAAACCTGCGGCTACGGCGGGTTTGCCATGGCGGCCGCGCCGGCAATCGTCAAATTTGTCGGCGGTTCGCCGGCGGACGCGATTCGGTATACCAAACAAATGTATGAAATTACGCTCGCAGAAAACCGGGAATACAAGATTCCCATTCTCGATTTCCGGGGAACGCCTACTGCTATTGATGTCACGAAGATTGTTGATACAGGCATTCTTCCCGTCGTCAATACTGGAATCGCGCACAAGAAACCTGGAATCGGAATGGTTGGCGCTGGCTTGGTCAAGCCGCCGGAGAATTGCTACAAGGACGCGCTCAAGGCCTTTGCTGAAAAATACACATACCCGAATGAGGCGCCCGGGGGAGTTTGAAATGGGTTCTTAGAGCACATGCGAGCCGGCGTCTGGCGGGATGACATAAAGAGCACTGCCAAACGGTGCCGAAATCC
>JAJTBL010000035.1 GCA_021286925.1 Spirochaetia bacterium
CGCACGATTAAGGACTGCCAGCACATCAAATCTTTATTATTTCTGGACAATCGCGACTGCGCCGGGTTCGCGCTTCCTTACCAACGGTTCCTACAGCATACCGGTATCTTTTTATAAGTCTGGCATAACACCGCTTGAAGAAATCAAGACAGGAGCCGGCGCCGGCCTTAGTTATGCGGACGTGCTTTGGGGATATTTCCCCAAAGGAACAACGGGAATAAATACACATTATTTTGATATCATTCCATCGCAGGGATCTATTGTTCCCGCAAATACCTATACCGGCACATTCACCTTCCGATTCTATCGCGGCACCCCAGGGTCAAACAGAACTTTGCGTACCAGTACCAACATCACCATGACCATGGTTGTTCCTGCCCGAGGTGACATTTCCATTGTCAATACAAGCGGAATCTTCAACGTCGGCAGTACCAATCTGGATTTTGATTTTACCGATGCAGTCTCGGGAAGAATTCTCAGCAACACAACCAAGACTTTTGATGTGGTTATCAAATCGAATCGAAATTACAATCTATCGGTCAGCACTACTTCACAAAGCTATCTGATACACCAGACCAAAGCAGGAGAAAAAATCCCCTATATCTTTACCTTTGATGGGACCACCTATCCATTGAACACGGTTTCGACCACGCTGAAATCAAACCAGGGCTGGACCAGCGCAGGCGAGACACGCTTCGGCTGCAGCATCAAAACGGGAATCTTCGATGATTTTGATGTCGAACCCGGACTGTACCGCGATACATTGACCTTTACCTTAAGCGTTCTTTAGTCGCTTTCTGCCCTTGACAATGGTGCATTATCCTTTATACTTTGCATGTAAATCGGTTAACTTATGGAATAATCACGGCAATTCAACTTTTTCACGGAGCTTCTATGGCTTTCAAACGCAGCGCAGGGATTCTCCTCCATCCAACATCGCTTCCCGGTCCTTATGGTATCGGAACATTGGGGAAGCATGCTTTTGCTTTTATCGATTTTCTGGCATCAGCGGGAATCAGTCTATGGCAGATTCTCCCGCTGGGACCGACCGGTTATGGCGATTCTCCCTACCAAAGCCTCTCAGCCTTTGCCGGAAACCCCTACCTCATCGACCCCGAAACGCTCTGCGAAGAAGGCCTCATTTCCAGAGACCTGCTAGAAACATCCATCAAGAGGAACAACGGTGCCGTCGATTTCGGCAGGCTGTTTCAAGAGAAAAACCATCTGCTCGATGAAGCCTGGAAGCAATTCAATCGCAATGGCTCATCTGCTGCCAAGCTGGCCTTTGAGGAATTTTCTCTGCGCAACGCAAGCTGGCTTGATGATTTTTCGCTCTTTATGGCGATAAAAGACTCCTTGAACCACCGCTCATGGATCAACTGGCCTGAGGCTCTGAAAACCAGGGATGCAAAAACACTCGAGGAATTCAGCCGCAGCCATGAGGACCGTGTCCAGCGGCATAAGTTTGTTCAATTTTTGTTTTTTCAGCAATGGAACAGGGTAAAGGCGTATGCGAACGAAGCGGGTATCAGGATTATCGGCGATATTCCGATATTTGTTGCCCTCGACAGCGCTGATACCTGGGCACACCCTGAGCTCTTTCAACTGGATGAACACCACGCACCGATTAAGGTAGCCGGCGTACCGCCTGATTACTTTACAGCGACCGGCCAGCTCTGGGGCAACCCGCTCTACGACTGGGAAGCCAATCGCCTCAGGGATTACAGCTGGTGGATCGCACGGATGGAATCTACCCTCGCCATGGTCGATATTCTCAGAATCGACCACTTCCGAGGCTTTGAAAGCTATTGGGCAGTTCCCGCCGGAGAAACAACCGCAGTCAATGGTCGCTGGGAGCCTGGCCCCGGGCGTGAGCTCTTCGACACCATCGAAGCGAACCTTGGTCCGCTTCCCATCATCGCTGAAGACCTGGGATTTGTTACCAAGGAAGTCCATGAACTGCGGGACTCGCTGGGATTCCCCGGCATGCGGATTCTGCAATTCGCCTTTGAAAAAGAAGGCGAAAATATCGACTACCCCCATACCTATGTGCGCAACAGCGTCGTCTATACGGGAACTCACGACAATGACACTTGCCGGGGCTGGCTTGATCATGCCAGCGCAGATGCCCGTGCCCGGGCACTCCGGTATCTCGGAACCGAGGCAGAAACCTTTTCCTGGGACATGATTCGAACCGCATGGGCCAGCTGTGCTGACCTCGCTGTAGCACCCATGCAGGATTTCTTGAATCTGGGCTCGGAATCACGCATGAACTTTCCGGGGAAAACCGGCGGTTACTGGACCTGGAGGATGGCAGACAACAGCCTGTCTCCCGAATTGGCTGAAAACATCCGGATGCTGGGAAAGACCTTTTTCAGGGTCTGATAAAAAACCGGAGCGAGAAGGATAGCTGGGCTTTGCCCCCTTCTGCCGCTCCGGAACTTTAGCACAATTATGGAAACACTACTCTCAGCGCCTCACAAGGCCATAGAGAATGATTTCCACCGCGTTCTGCAAAAGCAAATCCTTGCGCTCTATCGACAATTCGGGCTCTAACACCATCCGGGAAGCAATGCCGAAGACAGCCATCCAGACACTCTGACTCAGCAGTTCGCTGTCCCCTTCTCTGAAAATGCCCTGAGCCATGCCATCCTCGAGGATTTTGTTGACCAGCCGGAAGGTATCTCTTGTTCTCGCAACACCTGGCGATAAGGAATTTACCTGTTTTCGGGTAGCTCCGTTGGAAGAAAACATCACTGCCTTGTAAAAATTAGGGTCAGCAAGCGCAAAGTCGACATAGGCTTTTATGACATTTGGTATAAATTCGGCAGGATTATTGGATTTATCGGCGGCCGATCGTAAATTTTGAACCAGCCGCTGATACCCTTCATCGATAATCTGCGCAACAAGTTCGTTCTTATCGGCAAAATGCCGGTAAATCGCCACCTGCGAAATACCTACCTTTTTCCCGATCTTCCGCATAGAGACAGCACCAAGCCCTTCCTGGCTTATCATTTTCCGCGCGGCTTCCAGAATTTTCTGACGCGTCGTCATTCCGTTTGCCAATACTTCCTCGGTTTCAATTTCCATTTGGTCTGAAGGCGGCTTTGTATTATCAAGCATGAAAACTTCCTTTTCGATATTGCATATTAACATCGTTAACATATCAGAAAAGAAAAGCCCGGTCAACGGAGCGTGCCGACAACAAGGAAATTCAAATCAATCGAGCCAGGTTTGCGAGCCGCCTTCAAGCGCCGCGGTTATCTCTGCATCAAGAACAGCCTGATCCGGGACAGCAGCTTCAGCAATTCTTTTCCCATTCACAAAAACCGAGGGAACACGTTTGATTTTACCTGTATTCTGGTAACCCTTGGTAGGCTCGGTACCAGGGGCTTCACCTGCGAAATAGATGTCAAGGACAAGCACGTCAGGATGTGTGGAAACCGCCTTTTCGAGCAGCGCGATAATCACCTTGCATTTCGCAGTAGGCGGGGATGCGAGGCCGAGACGACCGTTTCGATGACAACGGAACGTAGAGCTGATAAGACAGCCCCGCAATAGTCGCAGGTGCTGTCGGAATGCCTTTCTTCCAGCACCGCACCGCAGCGACTGCAATGGAAAATCATGCCGTTTCCTTCGGAAACCAATGTCTGGTTTTCTTCGCGAATGCTACAAGGCTCAGCATAACGGGAACTTCGGTGAGTACTCCGACCACCGTAGCCAGCGCGGCTCCAGAAGAAAGCCCGAAGAGGCTTATGGCAACAGCCACGGAGAGTTCAAAAAAGTTAGAAGCGCCAATCATCCCTGCGGGCGCAGCGATGCTATAGGGGACTTTCCATGCTCTGGCCCAGCCGTAGCCTATCGCGAAGATGAGGTAGGTTTGTATGATGAGCGGCACGGCGATGAGCACAATCGCAAGAGGGTTTTTGAGAATCACTTCGCCCTGGAAGGCAAAAAGGATAACGAGCGTGAGGAGAAGGCCGCCTTCGGTTATGCCATTGAACTTTTTAAGGAATTCGCTTTCGAACCATTCTTTTCCATGCTTCTTGATCAGGCTGGATCGAGTTATCGCTCCGAAACTCAAGGGAATTACGACAAAAAGAACAACAGAGAGAACAAGTGTGTCCCATGGTACATGGACATCGCTAATACCAAGGAGAAATGCTACAATTGGTGTGAAAGCGACAAGAATTACCAGGTCATTGATTGCAACCTGGACAACTGTGTAGCCGGCATCGCCATCGGAAAGGTAAGACCAGACAAAAACCATAGCGGTGCAAGGCGCAGCTCCAAGGAGGACGGCTCCTGCAAGATATTCGGTAGCCAGCTCAGACGGGATCAGGGCCTTAAAGACTACTTTAAGGAAAAACCAGGCTATCGCATACATTGTAAATGGTTTGATGAGCCAATTAACAACAAGCGTGACGGCGAGCCCCTTGGGTTTTTTCCCCGCGTTCTTGATAGATGTAAAATCCACCTTGAGCATCATGGGGTAGATCATGAGCCAGATTAAAATAGCAACAGGTATTGAAACTTTCGCATATTCAAACTGACCTAGGAAAGCAGGGATTGCCGGTATGAAATATCCTATCGCAACACCAAGAACGATGCAGAGAAAAACCCAAAGGGAGAGATATTTGGCGAAAAAACCGAGTTGCTTTTCGGGCATAATTGCTCCTTGCCTGGCATAGATGGTACAATATATTGGTATATTTGCCAAATATTCGAGCATTGTCAAGTGATTTCTGTTGACAAAATGTATTATTTTGGTAAATATACCAAATAGAATGAACCAGCAAGACACTGTTCTGCATGAGCATCGAGTCGATGTATTAAAAGCGCTCGCTCATCCATCGCGCCTGTATATCGTTCTCCGGCTTGGAGAAAGCGAAGCCTGTGTCGGGGATTTAACCAAGGAGATTGGAGCTGATGTTTCAACAGTCTCCAAGCATTTGGCTATTTTACGCGATGTCGGATTGGTCGTGGATCGCCGGGATGGGCAAAACATTTTTTACTCGCTTTCATGTGCATGCATTCTCGATTTTATCCATTGTGTTGACGCAGTCATTCCTCCTAAAAATCCTGGTTCGCGACGCTGTCCGACATGCATGCCAGCAAAACCTATACAATAAAAACTCAATGTAACGCCTGACGCCGAAACCGCCTTTGAGAAAGAGATACAATCCTGGCTTGAAGAAAGCGAAAACCAATGTCCGGCAACCGACACAATAAAAGCTGGCACGAAAGTAAGCGCAACGCGTAACCGCACTCTGAAATAAACTTAAAAAGGCTTATGCTCCAACGTAAGAATCAAGTGATGCATGTATTTATCAGTTCAGGCCAAACATGTTCAAGAAATCGAGGGTGATTTGGAAGGGGCAAACAGTTTTGATATTGGCTCACACCTGGCTCAATCGTAGCCAAAGCTTAATAGATTATTTTGTGGTTTTTAGTTCTATCAAAATTTTATATGAGCCGCACAAGATTCGAACTTGTGACCCACGCCTTAAAAGGGCGTTGCTCTACCTACTGAGCTAGCGGCCCGAACCACGCTTTTACAAAGCGCCCGCGCGGAATGTCAGCCATTCCTCGCGGATGCTAACAATACAGAAATTCATATTTTATGTCAACCAGTTTTGCTGGCAATATCGAATTTCAATGCCGGCCGGCGCACTCCAATGTCAGCGAACCGACTGTTCATTAGAATCGAATGGCACCCTGCAGCGCAATACCGGTCCTTGTCTGGCCGGTTGCGGCAAGCGGTTCGGAAAAGACCGCTGCATCAACTTCAATGAGAGCAAAATCGATGCCGGCTCCGAGCGATAGGAGTCCTTTATTGAAACCCGCCCTCAGGAAGATAAAATGCAGGAGATCCAGTTCTGCGCCGATATGCAGCTGCGAAGGGATGGCTTCGATATTGGAAGAGACAAGGGGAATAAGGGACATGGGATCATCCGCTTCAAAATAGAAGGTAGTCGCAACGGGTCCTGTCTGGTTGAATCGAAGTGCCAAACCTGCTGAATATTGTGGTGCAAGCTTGAATAAATCCTGTCCACCGGAGGGAACCGTCAAACTCGCGGTTATCTCATCAATCGTCGATTCCTGCATGGAAAATTTATAGCCATAATCGCGCACCATAATACCCAGCGACAATGGTCCCAGGGATAGGGTTGCGCCGGTGTCCACAGCCATGCCAAAACCGCCGCGGAGGACATTGGCACCCAAGTCCAGCAACAGAGGCTGGCCGTTGAGAAGATTGTCCGCTATTGGCTTGAATGTCCATGCGCTGGAATTGGTTTCCAGCAAGTAAAAGCCCCGGACGCTTGCGCCGAATCTGAAGGTGACAGGACCGAGTTCGAGCGGCCACGCCATGCCGAAGATTGCGTTGGCTTCATTTCGGGTAGTAAAAACAGCAGTATCCAGGGTACTGCCTTCAGCAACTGAATCACTTATTGCGGTCAGACCAATTCCAAAGCCCTTTCCTGCCCAGCCGAGGCCGAGGCTCACACCGCCGCCAAAGCCGTTGTCAGCGACCAGCGACTCAAGAAAAGCGGAACTTTCCGTGCTGCCGAGCTGACCGTTCGCTAGATCCAGTGCCTTTTTGATATTGAGCGGCGTGGGTTTGAAATAGGCCCAGGACGCTATGTCGCCGAGGGTGAGTGTTCCACGACCGGCAAAACCAGCCGGGTTGCCTGAAAGCGCCGCATAACCCTCGGAGAAGACTCTGAATGAGCCGCCCATGCCCATGGTTCGAGCGTCTTTGGGCTGCAGACCGGCAATGCTGGTTTGGGCTGAGAGAATGCCAACTGAAAATAGTGTAAAAAGAGAAAAAATCAGAAAAAACCGGCGCATGATAGCCTCCCTATGCTCGATCCTATGATTTTCATCAAAAGCAAAAATTCTTGAATCGTCAAGTGCCCTGCTCTAGTATATCGGAAGAAAACGGTAAACCATGAAAAAGGGCTGCCCCTTGAGGACAGCCCCGCAATAAATTGAGCCTTTTATGCTGGTGTCAGAATCGAATAGCCGCCTGAACGACGATGCCGGTTCTTCCGAAATCGCCAGGGCTCAAGCCCAGTTCTTCGGTGAAAAGCGCAGCGTCGAGTTCGAAGATGATGAGATCGATACCGGCCCCGAGGGAGATATAGCCCTTGTTGAGCCCAGCCCGGGCGCTGATGAAATTCAGCAGCTTAAGTTCTGCGCCTGCATGGAGATTGTTCCATACTTTATCAAAGCCGCCGGAAACGATAGCCTGAGGATTGTCAAGCTCGGCATACAGAGATGGAGCAAGCAGACCGCCCAGTTTGAACCCAAGGCCAGCTCCAACGGTCACTGTCGGCTTGAGCATGTAATCAGCCGTGCCTTCGGTGGGAACCATCATTGCATTCATGATGTCGCCAATCGTCTGGGACTCATCCATCTTGAAGCCCATGCCGAAGTCACGAACTACCGCGCCGAGCGACAGCGGGCCCACAGAAAGTGTCAAGCCGCCGTCAAAGGCAAATCCATAGCCGCCATAGATTGAAAGCGCCTGGATTGAAGTCATCACTGCATTTGGGTCAGTCTGGAAAGCTGTCGCTATGTTGCCAACGGTCCAGCCCGAAGCCGGTGATTTGAGCAGATAGAAGGCTCTCGCGTCAGCGCCGATTTGAACCTTGAGGAATCCGAGATTGATGGGAATGCCGAGGCCGACGATACCGTTCAGCTGGGTCTGGCTTGAAAGCTTGGCGCCAAGCAGTGAATTGCCGGTAACGACTTCATCGGTAACCATGGTGACGCCAGCGCCAAAGCCCTTGCCTGCCCAGCCAAAACCGAAGGAAGCCCCTGCTCCAAGTCCGTTCTGGGTGATAAGGCTGTTAGCAAAGGTTATCATATCGCTGGTTGAGAGAGTGCCGTCAACCAGAGCCATGACCTTGTCAATATTTTCCTGGGTCGGTTTAACGTAGGCCCATGCAGCCATATCGGCTAAGGTCAGCGACCCCTTCTTGGAAGCAAAGCCTGCCGGGTTTCCGAAGAACGTGTCATAGCCGGTGCTGAAAACCCGGAAAGCCCCGCCCATCCCCATCGACCGCGCGTTCTTGGGAAGCAGACCTGCAACTTCGGTCGGCAACTGTGCGCTGACCGTGCCGATCAGGAGCACTGCGAGCATCAGAAATATCAATGTCTTTTTCATACCTTTGTTCTCCTCGTTTTTCCTGTATCAGGCCTGCTCAATTGCCGCCACCGAATTGATTAATAAGCGCCTGCAGATCGATGCCCGCGGCATCTGCCAGGGTTTGGGTTGCCGGATCGTTCAGAATGCTGTCGACATTGAAGGCGCTGTAATCGATATAGATTGATGGATCGAAATCAGGATCTTCAAGGTGGTTGAGGACCTCGGCAACTGAAGCGCCCAGCGTAGGATTCTCAGCTGGATACAGCGGTTCCAGCATGTTCATGGCCCGTACAATCAAACCGATCTGCGCCAGCGTGCCCGCGTCGAGGCCGTCGGCGATGACCCCGCCATTTTCATCGATACGCGCGACTAAAGCATCTATATAATCGGAAATGGATTGCAGGCGGTCAACGATGTCGGTAATGACGGCAAGCTGGTCAGGCGTAAATATCGATTTATTGAGAAGGCTTGGCGGGAAGAGGGCGTCGATGAGCCTCTGCAGGTCGGCGGGCTTGGTTATATCAAAACCGTCTTCAAGCAACATTGCAAAAGCTGCCGGCGCGTTCTCCATGACCTGGTTGGCGCCAACTTCATTTAGGTTGATTTCAATCGCCACAGCAATGGCGGCCTGAGCGAGGGCGGCCTGGGCGTTAGGATCATTGATAATTTCTTCAAGCTTGGTGATCACTTCCTGCTGGATATCAGGGTTATCCTTTACCAGCTCGAAAAATTGCTGGGAGAGCTGACCGGCGAGGATGCCCGACTGGTCAATAAGGTCTTCAGCTGGGGCGTCTTGAATATCACCAGGGTTGAGCTGACCGAGTCCCTGCTGTTTATAGACATTACCGAACAGAGAGTCGAGGGTGAAGTTGGAACAGGACGCCAGGACCAGCACCAACAGAATGGCAGATGCTGCCATTGAAATTGCCTTTCGTTTCATGGATACCTCCGTAGAATACATTTTAATATTCTAACTGTAATCCATTTTTCAGCGATTTCAAGGGGCGGATGGGAAAATGTTTGCCAAAAGAGGCCCAAATGCGCTAAAAAGCGACAAAATCGCTTTCAGCGTCAATTCCGGCCTTCGAGGATGGTCCTTGAATGGTTGCAGACAAGACTGTGCCCGCGGGAGTTCCGGGCGGCAGATGTGCTACAGAAAGCTTCAGATAATTCGCCGAAGTTCCCCGGTGGTCTGCCTTTATATCGGCAACTGAGTCTTCGGCATCTTCCTCGGCGGAATCGGTGTCATGCTCAAGAATCACGGAAACCTCTCTGCCTTTCCATCGTTCGACATAATTTTCCTTGCCGCGTTCAGCCAAACTTGCTAGCCGCGCGACTCGCTCTCCGGCAATGCGCTCTGGAATTTTGGGTTTCATATCGAAAGCTTTGGTTCCGGGGCGGGCGGAAAATGGGAATGCATGAATCCATGCCAGATCCAGTTCGGCAAGCAGGGTGAAGGTTTCTTCAAACTCAGCATCTGTTTCACCGGGGAAGCCGGCGATAATGTCCGCTGCGAGAAATGGGTCATGGCGGACGCGGCGGAGGGCCAGAACCGCTTCACTGATTCGTTCCGCCGTATAGGGGCGGGCCATGCGGCGCAGAACCGTGTCGGAACCCGACTGCATCGCAAGGTGCACATGCGGCTGAATTCGATCTTCGGCAAAAACGCTCAAAAAAGCTTCGTTTATTTTTTCCGGTTCGTAGCTGGAAATTCGGAAACGGATGCTGGCGGTATTTCGAATCAGATACGCAAGCAGACCGGGGAAATCCGTCAATCCGTCGCGATACTGCGAGAGATTGACGCCCGTCAGGACAACTTCGGCTTTTCCTGCTGTTTCGAGGCTGCGTACTCGCGCGAGTATTTCTTCAGCGGCCAGCGAAACCGCGGGGCCGCGGGCAATGCAGACCCTGCAGTAGGTACAGCGGTTATTGCAGCCGTCTTCGATTTTCAAGGACGGACGGGAATGGAAGGCGGGTTGAAGGCAAAAGCGTTGCGTTCGGCCCTGTGTCCTGTTTTCCATTCGAGAACGGCGTCCAGAAGATCGCCGTGACCTTGCCAGTTGTCCGAAAGCCACTCCGCAAGGGCAAGGAGGGATGCTTTTTCTTCGCCGGGAAGGACCACTGCCCGAGGATGGATCGCGGCAAGGTTGTCTTTATCGAGTTGGGCGTAACAGCCGGTGACAAGGACGACAGCACCGGGCGCGCGGTGGAGTGCATGGCGAATAGAGGCGCGGGCTTTCTGTTCCGCTTTGCTCGTGACAGTGCAGGTGTTGATGACATAGAGGTCAGCCAGCTCGTCGAAATGGCAGATTCTGGCTCCCGCTTTGAGAAAGGCATCGGCGACTGATTCAGTCTCGAGCTGGTTGAGTTTGCAGCCCAGCGTGCGGAAGGCGACATTGAGGAGTTTCATCAGCGCATGCGGTCCGTTATCCGCTTTTTGCCTTCAAGGGCATCGGCGAGCCGGGGATTGATGGACAGCGCTTTCTCGTAGGCTCGCAAAGCTTGGAACAGCTTGTTGGCGTTTTCGCGCGCCCAGCCTGCGCGGGTCCACCATGCAGGATTGCCAGGGTTGTACTGCACCGCGGTTGTAAAGGCGATGTCGGCATGATTGTAGAGCGCTTTTCTGAGATACAGTTCACCCATGAGGTAGAAGGACAGACCGGCCCGCGGACCTTCGGGGTAGGATGCGATGTATTCTTGCAGCATGGTCAGGGCGATATCATTTTTGCCAAGATAGTATGAGGCT
>JAJTBL010000036.1 GCA_021286925.1 Spirochaetia bacterium
CGAGCCTGCACTGAAGCATCAATTCGGTTCGGAAAACCCGGCGAGGTTCCTTTTCGGGGCCTGACAATGACTTACAGTGCGGCACGGGAAGCGGTTTGCACTGCGCTCGCCGTTTATAAACCTCTTCCCCGGAGCCATGCATCAAAAATCGCTAGGGAGACAGGCACGGAACGCCTTCCCAGCCCGATTCTGAAAAAAGCCTTGTCAAAGGCATAGTGAACGCCGGGAAGCAGTAAAACGCCGGTTTCAGCCAGCAGTATCCGGGAGAAAAGCTCCGCGTCATGTCCTGCCAAAGCCGCAGACAGGTCAGACAAGCCCCCAGCCTTCTTGGGTGCCGCTTTGAGCGAGGGAAAGGCGACCGAGCCGGCTATGGGCGGAATCCACGAAAAAAGCTCTTCGTGCGCCTTGAAAAATTGGCTGAACAGTGCCCGGTTTTCCGCACAGATGGCTCGATTCCTCCCAACGATTTTTTCTGTGTTCCCGATTGCCAGCAAGGCCAGCTGTTCGGAGGGCGCAGAGGCGCAAATCGAATTGTAATCCTTGATGGCGGCGACTTTATCCAGAATGTCGCGCCGTCTTGTCGCAAGCCAGCCGATTCTCAGCCCGGCAAGTCCCCATGCCTTTGAAAGCACGGAGAGCGATATGCCGTTTTCGTAGACTTCGCAGACTGCCGGAAGCCTGTCTTTCTCATCGTACTCCAAAAGGCGGTACACCTCATCCATAAAAAGAATCGCGCCGTGGCGTCTGCAGACTTGTATGATTGAGTCGAATTCTTCTGCGCTGATCAAAGCGCCGGTCGGATTGTGCGGCATGTTGAGCACGACCAATGGAGCGGGGCTGTCCGGACCGCGCCGCGCCGAGGCAAGAAGTCCATCCAGCGCATCAGTGTCGAGCCGCCACGCTTCGCCCTCGCATCGTATCTGCCAGGGTATGACCTTCGCCCCCAAGCCGGCTGGGATTTCCATCAATGACTGATAGCAGGGTGTATTGACGATGACCAGAGCATCCTTGCCGACCATGGCCAGGAATGTGTTGAGGATTGCCTCTTCAGCGCCGGAGTGGACCAGCACGTCTTCCATGTCTAAATTCCGATACAGCGCGGCGATTGCCGCTCGGAGGGCTGGTGCCCCTCTGGATTCCGTATATCCCAGCCAGGTTTTTCCAAGACTGGCGGAGGATTTTTCCCTTGCCGAGACTAGCGCTGCCTGGGCTGGCGCAGGCGCGGCTGGGACAGCCGGTTCCGGCTCAGGTGCAGACTCGCGCTCAGACGCGACTTTGGACGCGGCTTTGGACGCAACCTTGTACGCGGCTTCAGACGCGGCTTCAGACGCGGCTTCAGACGCGGCTTCAGACGCGGCTTCGGCGGGCTCCCCGATCTCGAGCAATTCATCAATCGTCATGCTCTCGCAATCACTGGTGCATAAGAGATGCTTCGCAGAAAATTCATGCTGGGCAAAGTACCGTTCGAGACGAAATGGCTGAAACATATCAGTCTCCTTTCCTGGATGGATTTCGGGATTCGGCAAGAATCTGGCGGACAATCCAGCTTGCAATGATGTGACCTGCAGTCTGGGGGACAAAAGGGCTTGAGCCCTGGGTCAGACGTTTGCGGCCGCGGGGCGCTGAAGGGTCAGCCAGTTGATCTGGGTCGGCATCCGCTGTCTGCGCCGGCTCCTCCGCCGATACCGCGGGCTCGACTGGCTTTGCTGGTACTTCATCGGACCAGACAACCGGAAAGTTCGCCCCGATATCCAGATGCTTCAAGCGAGTCCGCACACTCCGCGCAAGCGGACAGCCCCTGGTATCCTGGATTTTCCCCAGCTTCAGCTTTTCAGGCGCGAGCCGCCCGGCAGTCCCCATGCTGGCGATAAATCGGTGCTTCCCCCGGACGAGCGCAGCAATCAGCTGAACTTTCGCGTTGAGGGAATCTACGCAATCCGCGTGGAAATCACTTTCCGGATCAATGATGGAGGCAGCGGTTTCGCCGCTGAAAAAAACGCGGCGAGCAATGATTTTAATTGCAGGGTTTATATCACGGGCAAACTGCTCGAAGGCTTCTATTTTCGTTTTGCCTACCGTACTCAGATAGCCGAAATAGAGCCGGTTCAGGTTGCTTTCTTCGACCCGGTCGAAATCGACAACATACAGAGTTCCGACGCCTGAGCGCACCAAATCCATCGCGCAGACAGCACCGACTCCGCCAAGTCCATACACTGCGACGCGCGCGTTTTTCAGTTTTTCAAGTCCGTCTGAACCGGTAATGATTCCCAGTCGTTCATTGAATGCCATGCTAAATTCCTGTCCGATACGCGTTCTGAAAATTGTCATACAGCAGAGAGCAGGCTGCTGTTTCTGTCAAATCGAGCTGACCTGCGATGGCCGCGGTTACATCTTCGATATGTTCCCAACCGGTAAAGGGTGCGTAGTGCGGCGGCTGCCACGGCGCGTCGGTTTCCGCAAGGATACGCTCGCGCGGGATTGCGCGGAGTGAAGCAAGCCCATGTTTTGAGCCCCTCAGCACCGGCGTTCCGAAAGAAAAATAGGCGTTGATCTTCTTTTTCAGAATGGCCTCAGCTTCCAGGGGATTGCCGGGCCAGCAGTGAAAAATCACTGAAGAAACTGAAGACAATTCGCGCCCATACGCAAGGAGTATATCCATCGCCTTCCTGACATGGATAACGAGCGGCAGCCCATATCGAAGCGCAAGTTTGAGCTGAAATTCGAAAGCCCTCCGCTGGCGGGCAAGATTCTCCGAGTTTCGTACCCGCTCACTGACCACACCATCAGGCGAAGCGCTGAAAAAATCGAATCCAGCTTCTCCGATAAAATCGATTTTTTGGCTTGCGCAGAGTTCCGCGAGAAATGCCGCGGTATCTTCCCGGGGGTTTTGTGGATGAATGCCGAAGCCATGCAGGGTCGGGGGAAGCTGTTTTCGAAGTTCCTCGGTCCGCGCAAATTCTTCAGGATCGTGCGATACAGCGGCTCCCCTCCAGCTTTCCTGGGGAATTCGGGCGGGAAATCCGGGATCTCTATACTCGAGATCCGCAAAATGAAGGTGCGCATCGGCAAACATACCTCCAGTTTCCCATATTGTTGCGGTTTTGTGTAGGAATTTTGCAAAATTTCGTAAAATTTTATTGACGAATATTGTGGTATAACTTATATTATGTATTACATAGTATTTTGAAAAGGAGAGAGCTATGGAAGCAATTCTGGTAGATGTGAAGCGCGTCATGCGGTCACTTCTCGGAATGGTGCGCGCGGTTTCCGGCGCATTTCGCAATTCTTCTATCGATCTTGACGCCGCAGGCCTTAAAGGCAGGACAGCAAGAAGCACAGGCGGTAACTTTGCGGATGTATATGGAAGAAGAGGCAGGACTGACATCTATTCTTCAAAAGAGACTTTTGAATTGTATCGCAAGATGTCGTTTGACAAAAATCCGCCGCTTTGAGTACCATCTGAGAATGTACCTCGCGGGGTATTGCCGTTCAGGCAAGAGCCCCGCAGTGCATGAGGAAACATTCTGAAGGAAAGGCTCATGGATAACGCGAATGAGCTTTTTGAAAAATGGAAAAGCCAGTTCAGAAAGGGGTTTCTTGAATTATGCATTCTTGAACTCCTTGCTGAAGAAGGACGGAGCTATGGCCTCCAGATCATGGAAAGCCTGCGCGTAGCTGGCATCGATGTATCGGAAGGCACACTCTATCCGCTTTTGATGCGGATGACCAAGGATGGCAGTATTATTTCGAACTGGGAAACACCGGATATCGGGCATCCGAGAAAATACTACAGCATTACCACTGGCGGCCAGAACCTATTGTCGAATATGCTTGAAGAATATGAGCGGAGCGAGATTGCTCGATCCCGCCTCTCCAAAAAGGGGAAATCGATATGACACGACAGGAATATATCCAAAGGCTCGGCGCCGGGCTTTCCGGTTTCGATGCCGAAACCAGGCAGGATCTTTTGCTTGAAATTGAAGATCATATCGATACGCTCAAAGCGTCGCGTCCTGAAGCCAGTGAAAGCGAAATCCTGGCGTGTCTTGAAAACCCTGAAAATCTGGCGCGGTCCCTCTGTCTGGAAGCTGGAATAAAACCGGAAGAAAGACCGGAAAAGCCGCCAGAAAATTCGGTCAAAGCCGAAACTCGCGATGACCATGGTGATTTTGGGGCGCAATCAACTGCCACGTCTGAAGCTGGGGATGAATGGGAAAAAGATGGCCGTGACCGCGAGAATAAAAAAAGCAAAGGGCCGAGGATAACCATTGACGGGCAGGATTTGGATGAGGTAATAAGGCGCGCGCTCGATATTGCCAGGATGTTCGGCACAAAAAGAAAGACGGAAGCGCAATTCGATGTTCAATCGGCAGTTGCAGGGAAAGCCCGAAAAGTCAGTGCTGCTTTCCGTTCAGCTGATATCCAGGTCAAGCTTTCGGTTGATGGCATCAAAGTCATGAGCGAAAAAGACGGGCCAGGAATCAGCCTTGTCAATCACGACGATCAGCATGTCGAAATCAGATCAGCTTCCTCCATGGAAGATCCCGATACGGTTGAGCTCTGGATTCCAGCCGATGTGGATGAACTCAAGGTGGTCACTTCCTCGGGAGATATCAGGATCTTCGATCGGGTAGGGGATCTGCTCCTGCAGACCGCATCCGGCACCATCAGCATCGACTGCTGCAGCGGCAATGTCACTGCCAGAACGGCGTCAGGCGATATCGAGGCGGCGCGCTGTTCTGAAAATACAATTCTGGAGACAGCCAGCGGCGATATTCAGCTTGAAATCGATGAACAGGCCAATTCGGTAAAAATCGTGACAGCGTCGGGAGATGTGAGCTTGCGGTATCCTGAGGATTTCGATGCACTGATAACGTACGCGACTGTTTCTGGCGAGATAGACCATGATTGCATGCAGACTGCCGGCCGCAGCTTGAAAATCGGGCAGGGCTTTGTCCCGATAAAAATTCAGACAGTTTCAGGAGATATAAAAATCCGCAGGGCATGAGCTGTGCGGCAAATCGGCCGGCCGACGATGTAATAGGCATTTAATTCGGTTTAGCTTGTGAAATTACGCAATTTCTTCCCCCATAAATCGATTTTCAGGTGTAAAATCGAACCATGGCAGCAGGTGAGCGGTTTCCTGGGTCGAATAACGCACCCATGTGCTCACTAGAAAAAGAATTGCGGGAGGTCTCATGCAGTTTCCGTTAAATCTCAGAAATCGGAATGTCAAAGACTGGGTCGAGAAGATGGTTGCTCTCTGCAAGCCGGATTTTGTCTACTGGTGCGACGGCAGTGAAGAAGAGTATGCCACGATTTGCCAGGCTCTGGTCAAATCAGGCACCTTTATCCCCCTCAATCCCGAGAAACGGCCGAATTCTTTTCTCGCCCGTTCCGATCCGAGCGATGTCGCGCGGGTTGAAGACAGGACCTTTATTTGTAGCAAAAACAAGGTCGATGCCGGCCCCACCAACAACTGGATGGATCCGAAAGAGATGAAAACCCGGCTCAGACACCTCTTTGACGGATGCATGCGGGGCAGAACAATGTATGTCATCCCCTTTTCCATGGGGCCGATCGGTTCTCCGATGTCGCATATCGGCATCGAGATAACCGATTCTGGATATGTCGCTGTCAATATGAAAATCATGACGAGGATGGGTTCGGCTGTTCTCGATGTTCTTGGGGAGAATGGTGAATTTGTTCCTTGTCTCCATTCAGTCGGCATGCCGCTTGAACCCGGTCAGGCTGATGTACCCTGGCCATGCAACAAAGAAGAAAAATATATCGTCCATTTCCCTGAAGAGCGCTCTATCTGGTCTTATGGCTCAGGCTATGGGGGCAATGCTCTGCTTGGCAAAAAATGTTTTTCCCTGAGAATTGCGACGGTTATCGCTCGGGATCAGGGTTGGCTGGCTGAACACATGCTCATTCTGGGTGTCGAATCACCGGAACACGAAAAAACCTATGTTGCGGCAGCCTTCCCAAGCGCCTGCGGGAAAACCAACTTTGCCATGCTCATCCCTCCTGCTGAATTTGAGGGCTGGAAGATAACCACTATCGGTGATGATATCGCGTGGATCCGCCCGGCCAAGGATGGGCAGGTCAAAGCTATCAATCCCGAAATGGGGTTTTTCGGCGTTGCGCCGGGTACCTCGGAGAAGTCAAATCCAAACGCCATGGCAAGTATTCGGGCGAATACTATTTTCACCAATACAGCGCTGACTCCCGATGGAGATGTCTGGTGGGAGGGAATGACAGATGAGCCACCTGAAGGCTTGATCGACTGGCGCGGCAATCCCTGGGATCCAGCTTCAGGCAAACCCGCATCACACCCGAATGCACGGTTTACCGCTCCGCTGACCCAGTGCCCCTCCCTGGATTCCGAATGGAACAGCCCCGATGGCGTCCCCATCAAAGCCTTCATTTTCGGCGGCCGGCGCAGTACGGTGTACCCGCTGGTTTACCAATCCTTCAACTGGGCTTATGGTGTGTATCTCGCGGCGACATTGGGTTCTGAAACCACGGCAGCCGCAGCCGGCGAAGTCGGGAAAGTGCGGCGCGATCCCTTTGCGATGCTGCCGTTCTGCGGATACAACATGGCTGCGTATTTCAATTATTGGCTGCGGTTCGGCCGCAATATCCGCAACCCTCCGAGAATTTTCTCGGTCAACTGGTTCAGAAAGGACGCGAACGGTAAATTCCTCTGGCCGGGATTCAGCCAGAACATCCGGGTTCTCAAATGGATTGTAGACCGCGCCAATAATCACGGGAAGGCGGTGGAAAGCCCCATCGGATGGATGCCTCGCTATGAGGATATGTGCTGGGATGGGCTCGATTATTCAAAGGAAAAATTCAGCGAGCTCATGGCGGTGGATCGCCAGCTCTGGATGAATGAAATTCTCTCGCACGATGAGCTGTTCATGAAGCTGTATGATAGGCTCCCGAAAGAGATGATTTTTATAAAAGAGCTGATGCTTTCCAGTCTCTGGCGGTCGCCTGAGCATTGGGAGTTCCTGCAGTGCGATTTTGAGCCAACCGAAGATTGATGAGTGTCACGAAGATTGTTTATTGGAAAAGAGGCCTGATACGGCAATCAGCGTATCAGGCCTTTGCATTTTTTGAGGCGTAAATAATTCTCAGATATATCCCAGCTCGCGGGCTTTTGCCAGCAAACCTTCCCTGAACTCCGGGCTGGCAATGTTCACCAGCTCTTTTACGCGTTCTCGGACTGTCTTGCCCCTCAGTCTCGCTATGCCATGCTCTGTCACGACATGATCCACAAAACTACGGTGCAGGGTGACGGCGGTTCCCTCGGGCAGAACCGGCACAATAGTTGAAACCGTTCCGTTTTTGGCCGTGGAATAGCAGGCGATAATGCTCTTGCCCTTGCCGTCCTTGCCCGCCACCGCTCCTTGTGCCGTGTCCGACTGGCCGCCAGTTCCGGAGTATTGAACCGTTCCCAGGCTCTCGCTTGCTACTTGCCCGGTCAGGTCCACCATGAGGCAAGTGTTGATGGAAACCATTTTTGAATTCTCGGCTATCACAGCTGGATCGTTGACCCATTTTCCCCGCTGGAATTCCACAGCCACATTGTCGTCCAGCCAGTCATAGAGTTTTCGTGAACCCATGGCGAAGGTCGCGACGAACTTGCCCTTTTTCAGCGTTTTCATCCGATTAGTGATGACGCCCATTTCATACAGTTCCATCATGGAATCCACGAACATCTCGGTATGGACGCCCAGCTCTTTTTTCTCGCGAAGCGCTAGCGCTGCGGCATTGGGAATTCCGCCGATGCCAAGCTGGATTGTCGAGCCGTCTTCGACGAGGTCGGCGATATACTGGCCGATAGCCAGATCGGTTGCGTTGGGCTGGGGGGCTGGCAGCTCCGGCACCTCCTGCTCGTTGTCGACAAAAAAATCCACTTCTGAAATGTGAAGCTGGGTGTCTCCCAGTGTTCTCGGCAGCCGCGGGTTGACTTCCAGAATGACCAATTTGGCAGCCTCCAGAATGTCTTTTTCATAGGTGATGCCGAGTGAAAGCGAAACAAAGCCATGTTTGTCTGGCGGCGTGCAGGTTCCGTAAAAAATGTCCGGCTGATGCGCGTGAATTCGATCTGAAGCCGAGCGATGAAGCATGTTCGGAACAAAGGTTACCGTGCCTGTCCCCGCTTTGATCGCCGCCCGTGAGCCGGGAGCGTGAAACCAGCTTGCCAGTTCAAAATGCCCCCGCATTTCGGGTTTCATATAGAAATCATAGGGCTTGAGGGTGAGACAGGAAAAAACCCGTACATCTTCAACACGGTCAGCCACGGTGTGAAACTGCGACATACAGCCTTGCGGCTCGGATGCGCACATTGCGACGATGACATCCTGGTTACTTGCAATTTTGCTGACCGCTTCCGGAATGCTGATAAATTTGCTTTTATACAGATCAAGCCAATTCATATTCAATCCTCCTGATTTTCCACATTACTTTAAATTCTGATCAGCACCGCACCGACGGCGAGACCAGCTCCCGAGGCGACAAGGACTGCTAGATCTCCCTTTTTCACCGTGCCTTTCTGCAAGGCTGTGTGCAGAGCCATCGGTACGCACCCTGAGCCGGTATAGCCATACTCATCCATGATGGTTGTTGTCTTTTCCATCGGTTCACCGAGCAGGGACATAACTTCGGCAATGACAGACTGATTGATCTGCGTAAAGATGAAGTGGGAAACAGCTTTTTGCTCGACACCGGCTTTTTCGAGAAGCCGCCGCACCAGCGGTGGCCAGAGCTTGATGTTGCGATCGCCGGGGAGGCGCTGCAGCAATTCAAGGCCATAGGTTCCCGCGTCCAACAGCTCTCTGGTCACCGGTTTTCGGGTTCCTCCGGCATATACGCCCACATAGTTCCATTGCGTTCCGTCGGCCCTGAAGGCGCTTTCGATGAATCCCGGTTCATCGTCCTCAGCACGCTCAAGGACGAACGCTCCGGCGCCGTCGGCAAAAATTGACCAGCCAAAGCTGTCGTTGGGGCGGACAAAGGCAGGCATATTGTAGACTCCCACAACAACCGCGTAGCGCAGGGATGCGTCCGATAGCATGGTTCTTGAACACAGATCCAGGGCTGTCACGAAGCTTGCGCATGAAGCGCCGACATCGAAAGCCCGGGACTCCCGTTCAGCGCCTTGCAGCCTGCCCTGCAGAAGAATAGCGGTTGCCGGTGAAATATATTCCGGCGTATCAGTGGCGACGACAAACATCCCGACATCGTTCGCGTCGACCTGCGCATTTGCAAGCGCCTGCCGGGCTGCCTTTTCGGCAAAATCCGCAGTTGTCTCGTCGAGCCCGGAAAGCCGGGCAATGTGCCTGCGCTTGATACCCAGCTTTTCTTCATGTTTGGCGCTGTCAAACTCGATGCCGGTCAAAGCCTTCAGCTTTTCATTGCTGATCGCGGGGCCTGGTGCGTACAGCCCTGTTCCCGCAATCCGTACTGAAGCCATATGGAACCTCCTCTCAACCAATTCGCATTTTTTGTGCAACGGCACATTTATAATTCGAACTTCCCCGCAAAACCTGTCTGATAGAACTGTCCCAGCTGGAGAATGACATTGCGGGCATTTGCAGGCGATTCATCGAAAATCACCTCAATGCCAAGATAATGGGCGACTCCCAGCAAAAATTCGATGCTGGTCGGATCGAGCGCGGCAATCCCTGGATCCTGATGCTTGCGGTAGCCTTCCGCGAAGGCGTCATAATATATTTTGACTTCTGCTGGCAGGACGAATTCAGCTTCCCGGACAATGCCGTAGCAGGTGCGGTCGATGGACAGATAGACAATAAAAAGCCACAGCCCCCGCAGTTCGCGTTCCAGGCTGTTAAGCCCCGGCGGCAGATTGATGGTAATAAAATGCCGAACCTCTCTGCCGACTCGATGGATAAGCTCGGCATAAAAAGATTCTTTGCTGTCAAAATAGGTATAGAAAGCGCCGGTTGAGAGCCCCGCCCTGTCTGTAATTTCATGAATATTGGTGTTGAAATATCCTTTTTCACCGAACAGCGTTTTGCCTTCTATCAGAAGCCTTTCTCTGCCGTCGGGCATGATTTGGAGAGGCAGGGGGGTTATGGATGTCGAAAATACCTTTTTTTCATCAATCGGCAAACCATGAAAAATTCCATCTTTCAGAATCGCGAGCAGACGTTTTCGCTCAACCGGAATCTGATGAAAGGCTGAGCGGACTGAGGCGAAGCGGAGCCCGCCAAGCCCGAAAAGGTAATCCGCAATATCAGGTTCGCTTTTCAAAATATAGAACAAGGCATGCTCATAGACAGCTTTCAGCCGCTTTTCATACTCGAAGTATCGGTACTGTCCCTCTCTGAACACTTTGACGAGGGCAGTATTTTCCTGAGAGAAGCCATAGATGATGTCGATGAAGCTGGAAAGGCGCTCAAGCGCTGAATCACCGGAGACCTGCGCCACTGAACTGCTTATTTTGCTGATCACCAGTTCGAGGATTTCCCTGAAAATCGCCTCTTTGTCTTTGAAATATTTATAGAAAAGACCGTTTGAGAGGCCAGCATTCCTGCATATTTCCGCGACGGACACCGTGCCGAACCATTTCCGGGAAAATAAGTCAATCGAGGAGAGAATGAGACGTTCTTTGCTGGATCTCTTTTCCATACTGGACCTCGCTCGACATACCCTGACATATTCTCAGCGAATTGACCAGACGGGTCACTAATCTGAGTGAGAAGTGATTCATCTGTCAATGAAAATCAGTATATGGCATGATTTTAAATCGCGCAAGGAATAATTTGAAAATTTCCTGGAAAATAATGGCTCCTGTCAAAATTGGATTCAGTTTATCGGAAAATATATTAATTCAATTTAATATAAAAAATTAAATTAGATTT
>JAJTBL010000391.1 GCA_021286925.1 Spirochaetia bacterium
TTTATATTTAGTGACGAAGCTCTGTGTAAAAATTACTTTTTCGCAGAAGCTTGGGTGCTGTAGATCTTGAAGAACATCTTGTTGAATTCATCCTTTAAATTCTTGCTCTTCAGAATCGTGTCACGGGTCTGATTATCAACGACCTGCTGGTGGAAGTAGGGGAAGGCAAATTTGACAAGCGCTGTTTCGTCATCGGTAGCGGGCGTGTCGTCGGTTACACTGAAGACAACCACTGAATCTCCGAGAACGATGGGTTTGGATACTTTGCCTTTGGGCGCGGAGAACAGCTCCGTCATGAAGGCTTCATCCTGTTCGGCGCCATCGAGAGCCGGGTCATTGTTTGCATATGGACCCTGGAGCAACGGGATCTGCTGGCCATAGGCATAGAACGTGGGATTCCCGATATTGATGATGAAGGGACCGGCCTTTTTCAATGCCATGTTGGCCTTTTTTGCCGATGCGGCGAAAGCTGCGGGGTCAGTCAGATTGAGGCTGCTGTTCGCCTTTGCGATGGCCCAGGATTCAAGCGTACCGCGCTCTTTTTCATAGATGTAGGCTTTCACTTCATCGAGTACGGCTTTTTTTGTAAAATCGGCTGGGGCAAGTTCGGAATTTACCTTGAAAAATGCCCAAACCTTGTCACCCAATTTATAGACATCGGATACTTCGCCCTTGGGCAGTGAAGCAATCTTTTTTGCGTCATCTTTGTTTGCAAAATCATTTTCGAAGACATAGTAGAGGACGGTTCCGGCGTCACCGCCTTTGTCGGCATAAGAATCTTTGGAGTGGCTTTTCGCGGCGTCTTCAAAAGAGAGCTTGTTCTCTTTGACCTGCGCGAGGACTTTTTTCGCATCAGCTTCCGAAGTTGTGATGGTGATGCGGGAAAGTCCTACTGTCTTGAAAAGATCAGCGTTTTTCGCGCCCCACGCGGCCGCTTCCGCATCAGGATAATCGGCGAGTGAGATTGCAGTATATTCGATACTGCGCTGCGGCTTTGCCATTGATGCGACAAAAGCGATTTCCGCGGTGCTGGGTGCGATTGTGTAGATATCTTCATAATAACGCTTGACAAAAAGGTCTTCTCTGGTTGTGTTGCGGATTGAAAGTTTGGTTGCCAGCGGGGTGCTGTTGAATTTTTCAACCGAGAATTTGCCATCCTGCTGATAAGCCGCGTTGGTCGCAACCGCCTCATCGAGCCCTTTTTCTGTGACACGGAAGCCGCTTTGCTTGACAATGTCGATTAAAGCAGTCCTGACGGCAGTGCTCTGGAATGCCATCTGCCAGACTTGGAAAGCATAGTACTGGAAATTCTGATCCGACATACCCTGCTGACGCAGATATTCGTTGATTTGGGCTACCTGGTTGGCAAAGTACGAATCAGCGGTATAGGTTATGGGTTTTCCCTTCCACGAGCCAAAGCTTGGAGCTGAACCGCTCGAAACCCCCGTGCTGATCGAGGGGATAAATACAAACGCAATGATGGTGATGATGAGGATGACGATGGTGCCGCCATAGACAAAGGGGTTTTTGACTCCTCGCTTGGGCGCTTTCTTTTCCTCATTTTTTTTTGTTTCCTGCGTTTCGCTCTTGTTA
>JAJTBL010000392.1 GCA_021286925.1 Spirochaetia bacterium
CGAATCCGCATCGAGATTATATCGAATTTTTCGTCCTTGAAAACGGAAACCTTGGCGGGGTGACTGTAGAATGGGCGAGTTCCGTCAAATCATATCGATATCAGTTTCCTGCCGCTGATGTGCGGGCAGGGGAGTGTGTCGTTCTTCACTGCGCACCTGAAGGCATTCCAGCGGAAAGAGATGAAACCGGTCCTGACTGCGGACTTTCGGGCGGAATCGATGCAAGCCTTTCCGGAAGGGATTTCTGGACTTCGGCTGGCGGTTTGCCGGACAGTACCGGGGTGATTGCGGTGCGAACGCGGGAAAAGGATCCGGTATGCGACGGGCTTTTCTACGCGGATACCGACAAGGCGGGGGCACTTGAATCCAAAGCTTTTGGCGGGCTGCCCAGACTGCTGGCTGATGCCAACATCTGGCCATCCGCGGGAACAGAGCCAGCCTGGGAAGATGCTTTTATCTGGAAAAGCTCAACCTCCCGGCCATTGCAAAGAATTGAAGGTGCAGAACGCGGCAAATCGGCATGGTGTGTCGGCGAGGCTGGCAGTCAAAGTCCTGGTGAGAAAGCTCCGCGGGAAGTTCCAAGCAAGAGCGCAGCTAGGAAAGCGGGCAAAAAAAAGACATCGCCGTGAAAAAGGCGATGCCGGCTGGATTTTAATGGAATTCAGGCAAGAAAAGATACAGCGTAAGCTTGGATCAAATAAGACCTTTGAAAAGGTTTTCAATTTCGTGCTTGGGGATGGCGCCGACTTTCTGCTTAACAGCCTGGCCGTCTTTGAAGACAATCAGGGTCGGGATTGAAATGATGCCGAACTGGGAAGCGATCTCGGATTCATCGTCGACATTGACTTTGCCGACTTTGATTTTTCCTTTGTACGCTTCAGCCAGTTGTTCGACTGAAGGGGCTATCATTCGGCAGGGCATGCACCATTCCGCCCAAAAATCAACGAGGACGGGAATTGGGGAATCTATGACTTCGGTATTGAAGTTCTCTTTGGTCAGTGTTACTTCAGCGCTCATGATAGCTCCTTGGTAGTTTGTTTGAAACTCAACAGTGTCAATATAGTATAGCTATAGTTTTGGGCTTCCGTCAAATACCAGCGGGCTGGAAGAGCAGGCTTTTTGCTTGCATTTCCAAAGCGAGGCTATTAGAGTGAAATGTGCGGGCTTGGCAAGTTAAGATCGATTTTTAAGCAAGTAATGAACTCAGGAGGCTGGTATGGAAAAAGCGGGGCACACGTGGACTTTTGCGAGAATAGGCGGAATCGATCAGGTCGTTCTGAAAAATGGTGGTGATATCGCTCATCTTTCAGAGCTGGATCCGAAATTATGGGCAATTCTGTCCGCTCCGGCGCGGCAAGCGAAATACGCTGACACCTATACCCTTTTGGATTCTGATCATGATGGCAAGGTTCGAATTCCCGATATTCTAGGCACCATCGCATGGCTTGAGAACACTTTGGTTTCACTGGATGTTCTCTTTGAAAAAAAAGACGGGCTGACAGAAAAGGAGATCGCGGATGGGACCCTTATCAAGGCTTTCAAAGAAGCCTGCGAAATCCTGAAAACCCAGGGGATGCTGTCTGAAAGCGG
>JAJTBL010000037.1 GCA_021286925.1 Spirochaetia bacterium
GGCTGCAGCCAGGGACCAGAGAAACCACGTTTTTACCTGATTCGATTTTTGTTCATTCATCATGCTCTCCGTTTTTGGTGTCATTGGATGCAATTTAATAATAGTAAAAAAGCGGACTGCCCGGCAACCGAACAGTCCGCTTCCAGAGTTCCCCCGCATCAACTTAATTTCAGGAAGCAAATTTCTGAGAGAACAGCCCTTCTGGTGTCACGAAGATTGTATATGCAAATGGTTTTGAAGAATGTCTCTCCAGAAGCGATACTGGTGACGACAGCCGAGTCTTGAGCGCCTCAATTTGCTCTGCCTTCATGCCGCCCTGGATCAAGTAATTCCGCGCTCCCTTAGCAAGATCCGCCTTATCAAGGTCAGTTGAGCCAACAATCACTTTTAGCATATCCAGAACATCCTGCGTGATAAGGCTATATTTTTCGGTGCCGGGCTGGACATTGTAATAGTTGATGTAACTCTGCATGTAATCAGCGATAATCTCATCCTTGCTTGCACCCATCAAAGCTTCCACCAAAGCTGCAAAAAAGCCTGTTCTATCCTTGCCCTCTGTACAATGGAAAAGATAGGGACCTTCATGCTCAGTCATAAATAGCAAGCCCTTGATCACATTGGCTCTGAATTCATCGCTGGCAAAGGCAAGATTCATATTGAGCAGGGCAACCTGCCCTTTTTCAGCTAGGCTGGCATAGTACGGCGATGCAAAATCCTTGGCAGCACGGTATGTTTTCAGATTTTCAGCAGAGTCGCCAAGATTGACAACAGTGCGGACACCAGCCTCTTTGATGAGTTTATCGGCATACGCCGCACGGCCAAGCTGGTTATCGATTGGGCTCGAACTTCGATATAAGACACCGTGAGCAATCGTGCCAAGTTGGACAGGTCTGAAGTTGGCGAACACTTCATCGCTTGCATAATCCTCTCGCTTGATAGAGCGCACAAGCTTTCGAATCTCATATTGTGCTAGATACGCTCCGGGTCTCGATGCCATAAGTGTGAGTTTGGCTCCCACATCAACGTTCGCCAGGATATTGAGTTTTCCATAGTTGATGCAGACAGCGATATTTGTCTGGCCGGGATATGCTCGAACCAAAGGATCGCCATTATTGACATAATAACCATCCAGATAAGGCGCCTCGAGCACAAAACCATTGCTGAACACAACGGTTACCATATCACCGAATTTGAACCCAAGCTTGTTAAAATCTGCAATCGTGATATCCGTCACGCTGTGCCCATATTTTTCAATTTGTGTTACCGTACCGCTTATTGAAGGCGCACGAACAATTCCATCAGCTGAGAGTTTCGATTTGACCATCGCAATTTCATCTGAAGAAAGGCCAATGCGCAAGAGATACCATTCAGCATATTTGGAAAGCGGAGCAAAACTGATATCAGTTCCCTTGGGCAACTCCATCATAACAGTCGTCAAAGATGTGATGATGTTGCTGGCAGCAATCGCATTGTACTGATCGGTTCCCTTCTTGACGCCATAATAGTTTTCATAACTCATCATATAATCGGCGACAATTTCCTTCAGAGAAGCTCCCATCAATGCCTCGAGCACCGCGCTCACAAAGCCTGCGCGATCTTTACCTTCAGTGCAATGCAGCAAATACGGCCCTTCATTCATATTAAGGAAGCGGATGCCTTCGGCGAATTTCGCACCAAACTCCGGGGCAGTAATATCAACACCCATGTTGAGCGGCTTTACCTTGCCGGCTTCATAGAGCGATTTATAATAATTCGATTTGAATCCAGGGGTTGCCAAATATTTTTGAATATCCGCTTCGGAGTCGGAAAGATTGAGCACTGTCTTGATCCCGACAGCCTGGGCAAGCGCGTCCGAATATGCCGCACGGCCAATTTCGTTATTAATCGGATTACTGCTTCGATACAGCAGACCTGGTTTGATTCCTGTAACCGCGACACTCCTGAAATTGGCGAAAATCGAATCCGTAGCATAATCCGAGCGGTTGTTGGTTCGCTTCAGCTGACGAATCATATATTCAGAGAGATAGCCGGCCTTTTCCGCCAATGCAAACGTCAGAGTATCACCAACTTTTGCATTGTATTTGGTTGAAAAATTTCCCATATTGATGGCGACAACCAGAACATTGTTTTTTTGGTCATCCCGAACAACCAGACTCCCTGTGTCGACATCACTGTAGGATGTGCAGAACGGAATCTTGAAAACTGTCCCATTGAGCGTCACCGTGAGCATGTCCCCCAAGGCTAATCCAGCGTCATAGAGCGCTTTGGGTTTGATATCCATGGTCAGATTGCCGTATTTCTGCACTTCTGCCACTGTCCCCGTAACAACCTGCGTGGTATCGGCTGCCATGACCGAAGCAGGAATCACAAAGGCAGACATAACAAAAAACATAAGAAATTTCCGAAACATGGTTGTTTTTTGCATTTTCTCCTCCGGCCAGATAGTATACCACCTTACCAAAAGGCTGAGAAGTTTGGGCACCATTTTATTTTTACCTTGAGTTTTCGCAAATTTAAATATCAGGAAGGCGGCTTCAAAATCAAGGCGGATTTCAGAGGCAGCAGCTGGGGAACCGCTCAAGCACCAGAATTAGATCTGAGCCACCTAGCCTTCGCTGCCCTGCCAGTACGAAGAAGAACACCTTTTTCCCGCATTCGATCAAGGGTGCGCTTGAGCATCATGTCATCAGTATCAGGGCAATATGCCTTGATTTCGCTCAACGTCAAGCCTTGCCCCGCCTGTTTCAAAAGGCGCAGCAAGCGATCTTCAAGCCGCTCCGGCTGTTCATAGGGGATGACAGGTTCCTGGGTGAGCAGTGATTCCGGTTCAATGCTTTTTTGAATGAGATATTTTGAAACTGCCCGGAAAAAACCATAGGTCCAGAGATTGGCTTCTTTTCTGGTGCGCGCAAAAATAATCGGAAGCTTTGGATGCATGACCTGCAATTCGGCAATAACGCGATACCCATGGCTTGGCGGCCATCGCCCAGCAAGCCGTTCCGGATCGAGAAAATCCCCATAATTCGCCTCGATTACCAATGCTGAAAAGGGGTATGTGGAAAGTTCATTGAGTGTTTGATGCAAGGTAGCGATGCTTCCAAAATCTGAAAGCAGATTGTCAAAAGTTTTCCGTTCGACCACCGCTTCAATGGTGTTATCGAACACAAGCGCATAGTCACCTGCAGGAAGCTTGGATCGCTTTTCTTCAGCCTTGGGAAATTTCCACGGATAACGCTCTTGGGCATCAATAAGGATTTGCAGGGTTGTTTTTACTGCTTGCAGCGATACGCGCGATTTCGATTTATGGCTGTGAATGCCAGCCTGGGTGCGAAAAAAAATCTGCTCATAGGCCCCTTCTTTCGTTTTATAGGGCTTTTCAATTATCAAAAACTCACAGCGCTTTCGCGTCGGGCGATCAAGCAGCACCCTGAGGCTTTTCCCAAATCGCTCAAATTTGAGAACCGGAACCCGCTCTTTTTCCACGAACAGATCCCGCTCCTCCCGTTCTGAACCATCTCTGATGCAAAACAGGTGGCCTTTGGTTCCCGGCCAGGCATCTTGTGCCCGTACAGCGAAAATTGTTTTCCCCTCTTGCTCGAGCGCAATCCTGAAAGGAAACCGCGGATTTCCTGTGGCTTCAACGACCCATTGCATGGCCATGGTTTACTATAGAACAGCGAAGCATGCGATGACAAGAACTGAATACACAGCGTGTTTGGCAGATTTTTTGGGCTTTATCGAATAAAAATACTCCAAGCCGGCAAGCTTCAAACCCATCAAACAGCAGGAAGCCAAGTCCGACAAGCATCAAGCCCATCCAATAGAGTCCAGCTCAACAAAAAACGGCGGATATGCTGATTCTCCGGATTCCCGGTATTTTCGGCCTAGCCAAGAAATTTCCATCGCTTCAATGAATAGAGCGGAACAAAGGGGATGAGAATCGGAGTTTTTTTCACATAGGACACATATGCTGAATCATTTCCGTATTGAGCGTCCTGACGCTGTTCCAAACGTCTAGCGCCATTGAACATGACAAAAATAATGCCGACATAACCCGCAATCGCAACGGCTTTTTGAAGCGGCGTAAGAAGGGTAGTCACCGAACCTGCAAAAACACCGGTCCACACCAGCATTTCACCAAAATAATTCGGACAGCGGACAATGGCGAATAAACCTGTATCGCAAAACCGCTTCGGATTGATTTTTTTTGCCTTGCTCTTTTGGTAATCGGCAGCAGTTTCTATGCTGAAACCAAGCAATGACACTGCTATGCCGCAGGAGAACAGCCACGGATGATGATCCGCTAGATTATTGCTCAGCCTAAAATATATTGGTGATATCTGTGCGAAGTATAAAAGACTCACCACAATCCAGACTGCGAGTGAAACAAAAAATGGAACCTTTTTAATGTCAGCTGTCACTTCCGCCAACACTTTTTTATATGCCGCATTTTTTCTTTCACGCAGGAGGATAAAGATACCGAGCCGCATCGAATATGCAAAAAGGATGCTGAGCATGACGACCACTGGCACTGTCAGCCGTTCCGCAAAGAGAACCGCTATTGCCAGGCTCATGCCCGAAATCGCGAACGCATAGCCAATTGAAATAAACCAGACAAATTTTTTAAATCCCGCGGCTGACAGAGCGCCTGCCAGTCCTACTAAAATCATCCAGCCGGACATTGTGACTCCTGATGTTTGCAGCCAATTACACAACGTTATAATTTTTGAAATTGGCTTTGCAGGTTCCCGCGATTCTTGAGAACCGCTGCAAAACGCGAGCAATTAAAAGTTGGCCTTTTAAAATGCCACTGCATCTTCAAAGACCCATAATTCCGAAACTTTATTGATGCAAGCCCATGTGGCCTTTACTTCTCATGCCTGCCTTTTAGGCTGCATTCCTGGTTCAACTGCCCAAAAAAGAAAACTCCTTATGGCATCACGTATTATTTACTGAAACCATAAGGAGTTATGTTCGGGCAAGCCAGACTCGAACTGGCGACCCCAAGTCCCCCAGACTTGTACGCTAACCACCTGCGCTATTGCCCGTTGTGCTTCTCTGCAAGCGTGCCCGGTTACAAGCGCGCTATATTGAAAGCCTTGGCACGTTACCACAGCACAGCCGCTTCTGTCAAGAATGAACAGCAGCTGCTCAGTCAGGGCAGACAGCCGGACTATCCTGCAAGAGCTGGGAAAGCGGCAGGTCGCCGTCACGGGGATCGATGCCGAGCCGTGTGAGGGCAAAATCATATTTCACCGGGTCATCGGGAGCATAGAGACGGAAATAAGCCGTCACCAGCACAGCGTCGCGGAGGCTGGGGCTGACGGCTGACTGGCGGGCTGTGTTCAGCGGTTCAAGAAACCCAAGCGGGCCGCGGCAAAAAGACAGCATGTGGGTATCGAGGGGAACCAGGAGTTCAGCGGGAGAAACACCCTCCCAACCGCCCGGATCGACAGCGTCTTGCCGAACCATCCAGCGAAAATACAGGAAAAGGCGCTTGCACGCCGAACCATCCGCAGGATCCGGCAGAAGGTTTTTGCGAAAAGGCCCTGCCATTTCCTTGAGGACGCGGACAAAGGCACTGGCTGCTAGAAGAAATCCAGTCTGCCCTTGCAGCTTTTCCTGCGTCCCGGCATCGCGGCCGGAAAGGAAAAGCGCGTTGAGTGAGCCATGGCGCCGCAAGGCATTCCGTATAGCCAGCATGAAGTTGACCATATCCTGCGGAAAGCAGAAGCGATACTGGAAATCCCCGTATGCGGTTTGAAGTTCGGCATCGCTCATAGAGAGGAGGCGTTCGGCGGGTTGGCTGCCAAGGGGCTTCAGCGCCTTTTTACAGGCCCCCAGAATCAATTCGACCGAACCAAAGGCAAGCATGGAGCAGACAAGGCCGGCAACTTCCCGATCTCGAATTTCCTGAAACGGCACCACCAGCGCCAGCGGGTCCTTATCCAGGCGTGCACGGTTGCCGCATGAAGCGTAGAGCCGCTCCAGCACTGCGGCAAGCGCAGGATTCCGGCGATCCGGGGAAATTTCAGGTATGCGGATTGTAGAAAATTCGACCTTCATGAAGAAAGAGATGCCTCAAGAGCCTTAGCTTCCAGCGCGAGGTCAGCATCCTGAATGCCGGTCATTACGGCTTGCCTCACATAATACAGTGCCTTGGGCTTATCGCCCAACGCGGCGTATGTCTTGGCGAGCGCTAGCATGGCCTCCACATTATCAGCCTTTTCCAGCAAAGCAGCCCGATAGCTTTCAATCGCTGCATTGGCATCAGTCTGCAGAGTTCCCTTCAAATACAGAAGATAGGATCGCATTTGTGTTGAAGTCGAGCCCGAAAGCATCGACAGCACTAAGCCGATGAGAGGATTCGGAGAAGACTGCGATCCAGTCGAACCATTCAGCCCGGCAGACAGCAGAAGGCCAAGTCCAGTATCAGGCATCGCGGAACCAGAGACCGATGCAACCCCGCTTCCTGTGCTGGCGGCCGCCAGGGAGCGCAGATATGCCTCAGCGGCATTTTCTGAACTGGGGTTTTCGCCGAACCAGGATGAAGCAAATTTTACCGCTTCCGGGATTTTTCCGGATTTGCGCAGGATGGTAGCGACCATAGCCTTATCCAGCTTCGCCGAATCAACCGAATCCAGGAGTGTCGCCGCCCGATACCATTCCTGATGATTAAAGGCTTCCTGCAAGAGGAAGCGATTGGCGGTAGTTTCCGCCTGCTTTCTGAGGAGTTTCTGCAAGGGCGAATATGCAAGCCCGCCTGAAACCTGTTCATTCTGAATGGGAGGAGCTGAAAGCTGGCGCAAAGCTTCCGTGCACAAGCCCACAGCTTCCTGATGCCCCTCTTCAGGTCCGGCGAACAAAAGGCTCGCCAGCTGAATCATGATCTCCGGATCCGCAGGATAGAGCTGAAGGGCTTTCCGAGCTGTTTTCAAAGCCTCGTCCTTGCGGCCGACAGCCTGCGCATACTGTGATTTCAAAAGCAGGTACATCCGCCCTGCAGGATTGGATTTGCCGAGCGTTTCAAGCAAGGGAGCCGCTTGTGCATAGGCATTCCGGTCCATCAAAATATGCGTGTACGCAGCAAGCCAGTCCGTATGGGCAGGCATCGAATCCAGCCCCTTTTTCAGGTAGGATTCGGCTTCAGATAATTGAGCACCATGATAGAGCGCCAGCCCGTAATTTCCCGCAAATTCAGGGTCACTGCTTCTGGAATTTGCAAGAGGCTGGAGAAAATTACCCGCATTAACCGGCTGATTCAGCAGAAGCGAAAGATAGCCGAGATTGAGTCGGGCGGGCCAGGCATCGGGAAATCTATCCAAGCATTCTTTGGACACAAAATAGGCTTTCAGCGTTTCACCATTCAGCATAAAATACCGCGCCTGAACCAATAGAGTCAGTGCCGAATCAGTCGTGTTGGCTTTCAGATACTGCAGGGTCAGATCATAAGCAGATTGCGCGATGCCGCGATCATTCGTCGCGAAAATAGCCAGAGCCGGAAGCAGTTGTGAAGCCAACGAAGCTTCAACCCCTTTGGGGGCAGAAAACAGCTTTCCCTGGGAAGCTTCAACCAGCTGGGTCAAGATCAGAGAATTGGCGGATGAAAGATTTTTCAGATTTGGGCTGGGATAGAACAGGCTCGATGTTTCGCGGGATTTCTGATTGAGTGTCGGAGGCGCTTTGACCGCGGTTTCTGCCGGCGCAGCGGGATAGACGAGCGATTCGATTCCGCGCAAAATTTCGAGCAAAGCAAGTTTTTCATCATCGGAGAAAAGCACAGAGGCCGAAACGCAGGATCGGGCGGCAGATAGTTTTTCAGGGCTTCCGATCAGTATAGCTTCTTGAAATCGGGTTCGATCTTTGATCAGCTCTGCCAGCGAATCAGGAGAAGCGACCTGAATGTTCGTCTGTGCACAGACAAGCCCCCCTATAAAAAGGAAGAAAACAGAGAGTACTGTTCTTCTGGCAATTGTGAAAAAATCCCGCTTTTTCATAAATGTTGCTGCAGCTCTTTTAAAACCCGGATGCATATAAAAGACAAGCTCATCTTTGTTATTATATGCTAAATAGCATTTATTTTCACCTGCCATTCAGAAAAATCCTGAATTTTTATTGTATTTGCCGCTGATGATCATTAGAAGTCTGATGAAGTCTAAAACACAGAATTCAGCCTTCCTCTTGCATGTCGAAAAAAAGCCATGCTACTCTCATTTTTGTGGCATATGCAGAAAGCCGATCCGGCACAACACAACTCATTCTATGTGCAGTCTTCCTCGCGGTCATCAGCCTATTCTCATGTCAAGACATTCAAAGCCACGCTTCATTCTATAGTATCGGCACCAACTCTGAAAAAGCGGAGTTGAGAACGCTCTTCAGCCTTCTTGACTACCACGATGTATCAGGGCAAAAGCCGGACAGCGATCTGGCCTTTGCCTCAGCCAGAAAAATTTCCGCGATTCTGCTGAGACAGAAAGCCTATCAGCGAGCCGCCAGTTTTCTGCTCCATCAAGCCAGCCGCAACGACCGGTACGCAAGCTGGTACCTGTATACAGCAGCCGCCAGTTATGAATCAGCCGATGAAATCGAACTTGCCCTCCCTCTCTATGACCGCCTTCTGAAAAATTATCCGGATTTCCAGGTTGAGGGCAAAAGCCTCCATCAAACCGCGCTGATACGCCTTACCCGGATGACCGCCAGCCCTGAAAGAAAAATTGAATACTACCGTGACCTGATTGCGAGATTTCCCGGAAGCCCCGACATTGGTGCTTCATATTTTCTTTTGGCAAAAGAATATGAAAAAACAGGCGAATGGAAGAAGGCCCTCGAGTACTATGCCCGCTTTCTGCCCTACTTCGGCACCAGGATTCCTGAGTATCCCGACGCCCTGCAGTACGCTCAGAGCCTGCTCGAACTGGAAGCCAGCTCAAAAGACTGGTTCTCTGCGGATTTGGACGCCCTTGTTGCAGCGGTCAAAAAAGCGCTCTCGGCGGGGTCCTCTCAACAGCTCCGAAAACTGGCCTCAAAAGCCGGTTTTTTTGCGCGTTCCTGGTATCAGGACAGCGAGGTCGGCGGCAACACCAAATTCGCCCTCAATTTCAATCAATACATGAAAAGCGGGCCTATCCGTTCAGATGCTTCTCTGCATCCTTCTTCAGGCGAATTTGAGGCCTACCTGCGCACCTGGGGTTGGACAAGCAGGGTGCCGGTCTGGTATTTATACTTCCGCAAAGTCAACTTCCCCGCCGATCCGGAAATCCATGGTAAATGGGAATGGGCGGGAATCTATTACGGAGAAAAACTACAGTGATTGTTTCATCATATGCGAGCTTCAGATCGAATTCCGGACGGAATCCGTCAATACCGGCGATTCTGTTCGCCATAGCATTCGCGGCAGCCATCCCGGGTGCCGCGGCGGCGCAAGGTCATGATCCTGAACTCGGATCTCCCGTACAGGTCAATCAGCAAACTGAGACGCTCCCTGTTCCGGTCACCCAGGCGGCGGAAATTCAAAACCTGCCAATTCAGGCGGAAAACATTCAGGACAGCGCTCCGACCTTGGGTACCAGCTCCGAACCGGATCAGGCATCTGCTGATTTACTGCCATCGCTGTCACCCGAGGTCCCCGCATCAAGCAGTACCAACGAAAACGCCGGGCCTGTAGCTCCCGACCTGATCATCTCAGGCAATATTCTGGTGGATGGCCTGCAATTCGACCTTCCGATGCCATGGGGCCATGAAGAATTCGAATCGATCCGGGCGGCCTATCTCACAAACGGCGGCAAAAAATGGCTCAAGGTGGTAATGGAACGCGCCCTGCCCTTTCTGAGCTATATTGAATCCCGGGTGATTGCATGGGGACTGCCATGGGAACTTGTTTACCTGCCTGTCATAGAATCGGAGTATTCGCCCTATGCCGTATCCCGCAGCGGAGCTACCGGACTCTGGCAGTTCATGAGAAATTCGATTTCAGGCTATGGGCTGAAAATAAGCGACTGGAAAGATGACCGGCGGGATTTCATGAAAAGCACGGATGCCGCCCTGCTGAAGCTCAAGGATAATTACCAGGCGCTCGGCGATTGGCTGTTGGCCATTGCCGCCTATAATGCCGGCCTGGGCGCTGTTTCGCGGGCGGTAAAAACCTCTGACGGCCAGACTATTGACTTCTGGCACCTGTATGACAGCCGCAAGCTTTCAAGAGAACCGCTTTCCTATGTACCGAAGCTTCTCGCCATCGCCTCCATTCTCCGATATCCTGAACTGCACGGCTTGCCCGCTGAATGGGGTGAACGCATGGATTGGCAGACTTTTGAAACCAATCGGCAGGTTGACATGAATGTGCTGGCTTCTAAAACCGGCATTCCGGCTGAAACGCTGAAGCTGGGAAACGCCGAACTGACCTACCATATCACGCCGCCTGGCAGTTCGCATGTCATTAAAGTCCCGTCGGACAAGGCTGATGCCGTCAAGGCAATTCTGGAAGATACATCCACCCCGCTGTACAAATATGAAATCTACAAGGTGAAATCGGGCGACACATTGAGCGGGATCGCCCAGCGTTACGGCGCCAGCATCTCTATTATCAAGGACGCAAACCCCGGGCTCAATCCGGACAAAATAAAAATTGGGCAGACTGTTATCATACCCTTTATCGGCTCGGGAAAAGCGAGCGCCGGAGGAAGTGCCGCTTCATCGGCGCCATCAGCCGCATCGGGGAGTTCTTTTTCCGGGATCTACACAGTAAAAAAGGGA
>JAJTBL010000393.1 GCA_021286925.1 Spirochaetia bacterium
AGCTGAAAGCCCATCAGGCAGGAGAAGTCTCTGTTATGACGATCATGCGCTTGAATTGCGAAAAGCGAACAAACCTGCGGGCAGTGCGGTGTCCATGGCACAAAAACTTGGGGTTTCCTTGCTGACTGAAGAAGAATATCGATATCTGCAGACGTTAGGCGAATTCGACCTCAAAACATCAAGCTGGATTCTGACACCACTGGAAATTCGAAATCTTGGGGGCGCGCTTTTCTGTGACCGCCGGTACAATCGCGTTTTTACCTATCATAATGGCGCGGATTCATATTACAGCTCACGAGGTTTCAGAGCGATTTTGAAGGTTCGATGAACCAAGTTCTAATCCTTCATGAGTTGCGAAATTCCTCCGCTGAAAACCTTTCTCACATGAACAAAATGAACACAATGAACAAAATGCACGTTAGCTGTACGGCATAAAAGTACCATGTGACAATGTTTTTAGATTTCTTTAAGGAGGCTTTTATGAAAAAAACCGCAGTACTTGTTCTGCTGGTTGCAGCAATGCTGTCACAGGCTTTTGCGCAGTATCCTTCGATGGTTTTAAAACTCGGCCACATTGCCGATCCGAGCCATCCCTATGCGCAAGGCGCGGTAAAATTCAGTGAGCTGGTCAAGCAAAAAACCGGCGGAAAAGTTGATATCCAGGTTTTTGCTTCATCACAGCTGGGAGATCAGAAAACCCTTATTGAGGGTTTGATTTACGGGACCATCGATATGGCACTGGTAGGTACTGCCGCGCTGACGCAGTTCCAGCCGCAGATGGGTATTTTCGATCTGCCTTTCCTTTTTGATGATCGAGATCACGCGTATCGTTCACTTGACACTGTTGGCATGGATATCGGCAAGGCACTGGAACCTAAGGGCATCAAGCTTCTCGGCTATATGGAAAATGGTATCCGGCATTTAACGAATAACGTCAGGGAAGTAAAAACCCCAGATGATATGAAAGGACTTAAAATACGCGTTCAGACAAGCAAAATATTCATCGAAATGATGAAGGCGTTAGGCGCTTCACCGACGCCGATGAGTCTCGATGAGCTGTATTCTGCAATGCAGTCCGGAACTGTCGATGGCCAGGAAAACCCTTCAGCCCATATCTATACCCAGCGCTATTATGAAGTTCAGAAATATGCAAGCCTCACGGCACACGCTTACGCCCCTGAGCCTGTACTGATTTCGATGGCAAAATGGAAGTCGCTTCCTGCCGCGGTTCAGAAGGCAATTCTGGATTCAGCCGCTGAGGCTATCGCCTGGCAGCGGGAATTGTCTGCCAAGTCGGATCAAGAATTGTGGGATAAAATCAAAGCGACCGGCAAAATGAAAGTCACCGAGGTCAATCGCAAGCCTTTCCAGGACGCGACCGCAAAAGTAATCGAAATGTTCGCCGACTCAGTAGGGCGCGACAATCTCAAGAAAATTAACGACCTTCGGAAAAAATAATCCCTGATGTGCTTGATGGCGGTCAGCTAAAATAGAGATGACCGTCATTTCATTGTATCGACATCTGGATGCCAAAAAGGAGCCGTTAATGCAATCATTATT
>JAJTBL010000394.1 GCA_021286925.1 Spirochaetia bacterium
TCTCACGCAGCTTGTTTCGTTCGATACTCGATTCGATACGAGCAAAAAAAACAGAGGGTTCAACCGAATATCGCAAGACATCGTCAGCGCCCAACTGTATCGCCCTCGCAATGATCCGCGAATCGAGCAACGGCGATACGATAATCACCGGGATATCAGCAAGACGGCTGAATGACTTCAACAGCTCCTGAATTTCAAAACCTGCAAAACCAGCGGAGAAAAGATCAGTAATGATGACATCCGGCAGTTGAAATCCATAACCAAGCGAATACGTCTCGAGCCTGCCGTCGATAGCAATCGAAATTCGCTTTGGACCGCTGCCCTGCTCAGAATCAGCCATCTGGAATTCTTGTCCGCTCGGCCTGGCTTCATCTTTTACAAGCCCGAGACTGGCGAGTAACTCATCGCCATTTTGCACGATCAACGGCACATGGTCCAAACGATTCAGCACTGGCCGGATCGCCTCTGCAAGCACCGGCTCAACTGCCAGGAGAATCTTCCCTTTGTAGGATTCAGTTTCCCGCTCAAACGGCAGATGCTCCCCATGGCCGAAAACATGGGTTTTCTCTTCAGGGTAGAGTCCTGCGTGAATCACATATACCGCGTTTCTCGTCTCACAGATAGTTCTGGCGAGCAGCTGCGAAATCGAATCGATACACTTCAGTTCGCCCGATGCATGCAGGCGGTTCAGCAAAGAAATTATACGGAACAGAGAAAAAATAGATTTTTTTTCAGGAGCAGAAATATCGCATGCTAAATCCCGGGCGAGCATCGTCGCGCGGCGCATGAGTTCGCGCTTTTTCGATTCAACATGGAGTTCGAAATAGGCTAAAAGCTCTGCAGTCATCGCGTCCAGAGCGCGGAAAATATCAAAAATCGCGAGCGATTCAGCCTGCCCGGCAGGAGCTTTACTCATTATGCCAACTATATCCGATACTGCTGTAGCCTGATAAGCCCCGGCAATTTTGCGAAACACATTGACCAAAGCGCTGGTCGAACGTACAGTAGCGACATGTACAAGTATGTCATTGAAGGCGGCTATCCTGTCAGCGGCAAAGTCCGAGCGTCAGGCAATAAAAACGCCGCGTTGCCATGCCTTGCAGCAGCCGTATTGGCGAACAGCCCGGTGACCCTGCGAAATATACCTGAAATCGAAGATGTCCTCGTCATGACGGAAGTTTTGCGCTATCTCGGCGCTGAAGTCCGGCATCCTGAAGCCAATGTCTGGATTATCGATCCCCGGAGCATCGATCGTTACGATGTGCCGGTCAGCCAGGCACGAAAAGTGCGTGCCTCCATTCTTTTTGCAGGTCCGCTGGTCGCCAAATTCGGCCAGGCCCTGCTGCCGCCGCCAGGAGGCGATACCATAGGACGAAGGCGGATCGACACCCATATTCTCGCGCTGGAAGAACTCGGCGCGCAGGTTTCTGTCAAAGAATTTCTTGAATTTTCCACGAAATCTCTCCACGGAACCGCCCTGTTTCTCGACGAAGCATCGGTAACCGGAACTGAAAACGCCATCATGGCGGCGGTTCTAGCCAAGGGAAAAACCGTT
>JAJTBL010000395.1 GCA_021286925.1 Spirochaetia bacterium
TTACAAGCTGGACAGACCTATCATGGAAAGAATCATATTCCGAACATGGAATATCATTACCTTTAATTTTGGAAAATCGACCATAATCAAGTCATCCCGCGGCGAACGGGATGTCATAACAATAATTGGTGAAGCCATCCCACGGTCTCTCATTCTGTTCACGCTTGCCGCAGCGATTGAAATATTTGTCGGTATCATTCTAGGACTGAAAAAGGCACAGAAACCAGGAGGGACGCTGGATCGATCAACCAGTTTTATAACGATGATTGTCTACGGCATGCCGACATTCTGGCTCGCCATGATCCTTATCATGTTTTTTGTATACCAGCTAAAGATTTTCCCCTCAGCCGGCATGCACACAGTGCCGCCTCCCTCAGGTTTCATGTATTTTCTGGATCTTTTGTGGCACATGGCCCTGCCCCTCATGACCCTCCTCTTGATCGGCTTCTGGGGAATAGCCTTTGTGGTCAGGAATATCGTCCTGAGCATCCTCCAGGAAGACTACATCATGGCAGCCCGAGCCCGAGGAATCCCCGAGAGGTCAGTATTGTTCGGACATACGCTCAGAACCGCGGCTCCGCCGCTTCTTACCATCTCAATTCTTTCACTGCTGGGTTCCATCTCCGGCGCGATCATTTTTGAAGGCATTTTCTCATGGCCTGGACTCGGCAATCTGTATTGGATCGCCGTCCAGCAGAACGATATTCCGGTTTTGATGGGCGACCTCGCCATCACCGTCGGCCTCTATCAGCTGGGGCTCATCATGCTCGACCTGACCTATGGGTTCATGGATCCGCGCATCAAAGTTGGAGGCAAAGCATGAACCTGAATGATACAAAATATCGGTTGATGGAATTCTGGTCGGAGTTCAGAAAAGAAAAATCAGGGCTTATCGGCCTTGCTATTTTGATTATTGCCGTGCTGGTCGTGATTTTCGAGCCAGCCATCCTCCCCTGGAAAGAAGCGAACTCGAAATGGAGAAATATCGATTACTGGCAGGACAATTCCCCCAACGCCCCGCCGGCATGGACCAACGCTTTTTCAAAACTGAAAGCTCCGGTCACCGTCAAGCTGGAAAAGGGCACGAAGGAAGAAACCGAACTTGACGGCGGCGTCAAGCTCGTAACCTATACCTTCACCTATGACTACAAAGCGGATAAAGCACCGCTCGACCTCATTTTCCACACCTCCGGCACCGGCGATATTCCCTTCTCAGTTTCCATTGAACGGCCGGACGGTCAGGTGATTGACCTCGCTCAGCGCTTTGAACAAGGCTTGAACGGTCAGGACATCAGAATTTCCGCCGACAATGACGGGCGCGAAGCATCGTTCGCCTTTATCAAACAGATTGAAAGCGAAACAGCCATAGAGCAGTTTTCAGGCAAAAGCCTGCGGTCGACCGATCTGCTCTTCAATGAAGCGCGAGCCGGTATGTCCGCTGAATTCAAACCGCTCAAAGGAACCTATAAGCTGATCGCCAAAGCGATGATTCTCGATCCAGAAAACTTCAAGATTGAAGATCCCTATGTCGTAGTTACCGGTTCGGTCT
>JAJTBL010000038.1 GCA_021286925.1 Spirochaetia bacterium
ACGACACTGGTCGGAAAAATTCCATACGCGAACCAGTTTGCGGTTTCAATGCCAGTCAGAGCCGTAAAAAGCCCGGGCGCACCGCCGATCAGCTTGTTCCTGAAAAAGTTGAGCCATGCCATCGCAAGCGTCCATGACGGCATGATGTACGGGAAAATGAATACAACAGAAATGAAGGGCTTGAAAGCCATATCCGTTCTGGTCACCAGCCAGGCAAAACTCCCCCCAAGAAGAATGGCAATGATAGAGGAGAACAGCGAAACTTTCAAAGTGTTCCAGAGAGGTTCATAGAAAAGTTTAAAACTCTTTGTCCCATCGAGAAATACTTTTTTCCAGTGAAACAAGGTTACATCATTTATTTTAGCGCCCCGCACCGACATAATTTCCGAAGGATGCACGATGAATGTATCGCGGATGAGTGAAAATAGGGGGACTAAAGTCAGGAACGCAAGCGAAACAAAAAGCAGAACAAGAATGATGTTGTGGGGTTTTCTGAAAAAGTACTTCAGCCGGTTGGCAGTTTTCACGCGGATCCTCCGAAAACCGAAACGAGAATGGGAATCCGGCGCAAGAACATGCTCCTGCGCCGGTACATGCTCCTATTTAGTTGGAAAGCGTATTTACAAATTCTTCTACATCAGCGCGATTTTCGAACAGGAAAGCCGGATCTTCAAATACCAGGCGCGGCGTCCAGTAGGATGCAGGTTTGTCATCCGGGTCGATCTTGATAGTCGGGTTGGAAGAATAAGAACCAACGTCTTTTGACCAGGGAGCAAAGCCTTCGTCAGTCAGCAGGTATTCAATGAACAACTTGGCAGCGTTCTTGTTTTTCGCGTTCTTGGTCATCTGCAGGAAAGCGGGATACATGAAGCCGCTGAAAGGCTGGACATCGGGCATCGGAAGCAGTGCAAGATTCTTGGCCGCATCATAGCGGGTCTTGGAATAGACAAAAAGCCCCAGGGTTTGCGCTTTCTGGCCCTTGATACCAATATTCTCGGAAATGGTTGTATCGGAATTGCCAAGAATCAAACCATTCTGGAAGAAACGCTTGATCCATTCATACCCGGCATTCTTGGTTGTCAGAACAAGCTTTTTGCCATACAAATCTTCATAGGCTTTTGCCAGCTTGGCACTCCACTCAGGGGATGTCAGCATTGTGAGGAAGTTGGCGTTGACGCCTTCCAGTTTCGGGTCCTTGAACTGGACAAGCCCCTTCCATTTCGGCTCAGTCAGTTCCCAGACATTCTTGATTACCGGTGTCTGCGTCTTTTCACTGTTGAAAATGAAAACCTTGTTGATAAACTGGAAAACCAGCGGATTCTGATACTGCGCAGGGATCACGTTTTTCATGGAATCCGGCACATAATTTACCAAATAGCCTGTCGCTATCAGCTGGCCGTAAACCCGGCCCGAATCCTGGCAGATGACAAAATCGGCACCATTGATATTGCCGCCGACTTCTCTCGTGACCTTTTCGATAAGCTCGCCGTCTTTCAGATTATATGCCTCAACCTTGATCCCGTATTTTGCCTCGAATGCTTTTGCGGCATTTGCAATGCGGGAAGTGATGGAATACACCACTACCTTGCCTTCTTTTTTGGCCGCGTCGATTAGTTCCTGACTTGGAGCGGCAAAAACCTGGGCCATTGAAACAAAAAGCAACAGTGCCAGAGCCAGCATCCGTCCTTTTTTCATGATTGCCTCCTAAAATGTAAAGAAAGTGTTAAGAATGTGTTAATGTTAGGCTAAGAATCCGCATCTGTCAAGGAAAATTGTTAATCATTTTTTGTTTCAATATTATGCAACTTGACAATATTTTATTAAAAATTTACTATACAGTGATGGCAGTAAGCCGATAATTCGATCTTGAAAAAGGAAGTACCGATGAATATTCAAATTATCCTGAACGGGGGAATGAAAACCTGCTGTAAAACCTATTCGACTGATTACATCAGGAAAGCGGTTCAGTCATGGCTGACTGAGGCGGACAGCCTCGAAGTCATCGATATAAAGGAAACAAACTACGAACTTGAAGAGCTGGCTTCCTACGCCAAAACCTTCTTTGAAGACAATCTGTTCCCGTTGGTCTATGTCGATGGAAGTCTTGTGGCGATTGGTCAGATTCCCGATCGCGGCGCCCTGTATGAGATCGGCGGGAACCTCGGTGAATACCATATAACGAAAGACGCGATTTACAAGGCAGCTGTGGAAAACGGTCTCGTCGCCGCCCAGGCATAAAAACCCGGAATACCTGCCCTGTCCTCCGCCCAGGCATAAAAACCCGGAATACCATCCACTCTCTTCCGCCCTCGAAACTGAAAATCGAGCAGGTAAATTGGGTTTTGGCATAAAATCTGCAATAAAAACAGTAACTGCAAGCCAAGGAAGTGCGAACATGCTTTTACTGAAAAACGCGGATGTCTATGCCCCCGAACCCCAGGGAATCTGCGATCTTCTTATTGGCGGAGGAGAAATCCTCGCTATTCAGCCGCATATTGAAGAAGCGGGATTGCCGGTTCAGCCGGAAGTGATTGACGCTGACGGCTGTCCGGTAACGCCAGGATTTATCGACAACCATGTCCACATCGCGGGCGGCGGGGGCGAAGGCGGTTTTCAGACCCGCACCGCTGAACTCGATATTCAGTCAGCCCTCCGCGCTGGGGTCACGACACTGGTTGGAGTTCTCGGGACGGACGGCGTTGCCCGCTCCATGGAGGATCTCCTGGCCAAAGTGTATGCCCTGCGAAATGCCGGGCTTTCTGCCTGGTGCTATACCGGTTCCTACCATGTCCCGATTCGAACGCTGACAGAAAGTCTCATGCGCGACATCATGCTGATAGAACCGATTATCGGCGCCGGGGAGATCGCGGTTTCGGACCATCGCTCGTCACGTCCCAGCTCTGCCGAGCTTGCGCGCCTGGCAGCGGATGCACGCGTCGCGGGTATGCTCTCGGGGAAAGCCGGTGTTGTCAATTTGCATCTGGGCGATGAACCAGCAGGGATGGAACCTTTATTCGAGCTTGCGGAAAGCCTGAATTACGCAAAAACAGTTTTGCTTCCAACGCACTGCGGCAGGAACAAGGCGTTGTACGAGCAGGCGAAAACTTGGGCTAAGAGCGGCGGTACCGTGGATTTTACAACCAGCAGTGTGCCGCAATTTGTAAAAAATGGCGAAATTTCGGCGTCCCGCGCGCTTGATGAGTTTATCCGCGAGGGCATCGATATTGCGTTCATGACCTGGAGCTCCGACGGACAGGGGAGCCTGCCGCTTTTTGATGAAAAAGGCCAATTCTCCGGTTTGACAACCGGAACCTGCCAGAGCCTCATAACCGAATTGAAATCAGCGCTCGCCCTGGGAATCCCGCTGGAAACCGCCCTTGCGCCGCTGACAACCAATCCCGCCCGAATGCTCAAATTGCGCCGGAAAGGCACCCTGGCACCAGGCTCCGATGCCGATATTGTTATCTTCGACAGAGCCATGGAACCCGAAACCGTCATCGCAGGCGGGCGGGTACTTTTCAGTCCTGCATGACACCTGGATACTGGCATTTAGCGCCTGTCATGATAGACTGAAGGGGAGGCGCACGGTATGAAAAAACTCCTTCTGGTGACAGGCAGCAAAGCTACAGCGGCGGTTTTGACCGCTCAGCTGGATGAGCATCTTGCGGGAAAGGTCGAAGTTCAGGCAATCTGGATAGACGGTACCGCCCCTGAAGTGTTGAAAAAGGTACTCGAAACAGATGCGGTCCTTCTTTTGTCCAGCGCTATCGCCAAGGCTGAATTGGTCGAAGCCGGGCTCCTCGCTCCGGACCGAGCCTGTATTGTCGGCAAGCGGACCATCGACCCTGACCGGCTGGATGCCCTGGTAGGCTTGGCGCCCGGCACAAAAGCCCTTTTTGTCAACGACCGCCGCGAAACCGCCGAAGACTGCGTGGAATCCATGCGCTCGCTGGGGCTTGAGGGAATCGACTGGCTTGCCTGGTATCCCGCCCTGCCGCCACCGCCGCCAGAGTATCGGATTGCGCTGGTGGCCGGAGAGAGCTCGCTCGTCCCATCCGGGATAGACCGCTGTATCGATATCGGCGCCCGTATATTCGATTTCGGGACGCTGTCGGAAATATTCCATGAACTGGGACTTCCTGGCTCGGAAATCGGTCTTTTTTCCCGCCGTTACCTGTCAAAAATCCTGAATCTCGCCCAGCGGCTGGCTCGGTCGGATGAAGAATCGCGCAAACATGCCCGCCACCTTGTTTCCGTCATAGACAGCATGAAGAACGGGATTCTCGTATTTGACGATAAAGACAGGATTTCCGTATGCAACGAAGAAGCGCGCGCCTTGCTGTCCGTCAGGCCGGGCAAGGTTCTGGGCTCAAGCCTTGCCAGCGTTGTCCGCAACCCTGAGATACTCGAGTTTCTGCAATGCCGCTGCGGCGAGGATGAGGCGGAAATGCAAAGCCAGGACAACAGGATCCTGGTCCGCCGATTTGACCTTGGGGATGGCAGGCACACGGTCGCCACCATGCGCGATATCACCGAAGTTGAGGCGGAGACGGCTCGTTTGAACCGGGAATATCGCCGCCGGGGCCATGTCGCGAAATGGACCTTTGCCGATATCCGGGGCGAAAGCGAAGGAATCCGGAGGGCCAAGCGGATCGCGGAACGCCTGGCCAAAACAGACCTGTCCATTCTGATTTACGGTGAATCCGGAACCGGGAAAGAGCTTTTTGCCAGCGCCATCCATGCGGCGAGCAGCCGGGCGAACGGCCCCTTCCTTGCCGTAGACCTCGGAGCCCTCTCCGATGATCTGATAGAAAGCGAGCTGTTCGGATATGAAGAGGGGGCGTTTACCGGTGCCAAAAAAGGCGGCAAGGCGGGGCTTTTTGAGCTGGCTGACGGCGGGACGATCTTTCTTGACGAAATTGCGAATATCTCCCCCAAAGTTCAGCAAAGATTGCTGAGAGTTTTGCAGGAAAAGGAAATAATGCGAGTTGGAAGCGCTGAAATCAAGCGTGTCGATGTCCGGGTCATCGCGGCGACCAATGAAGATTTGTACGCGCTGGCATCGCGGGGGCAGTTCCGGGAGGATCTCTATTTCCGCCTTAAAATGGGCTTTTTGCGAATTCCGCCCTTGCGAGAGCGCCGTTCGGATATCCCTTCTTTGATCGAATACTTTCTCAGGATGGACAGCCAGGAAGAAGTCGAAATCGATCCCGAACTGCTCGCGGTGTTGGCAGAGCGGCCATGGCACGGCAATGTCCGGGAGCTTCGGAATACGATAACCTACCTGCTGGCGGTGCGGGACGGCTCGCGGATTGGCTTGGAGGAATTGCCCGACAGCGGTTATTTTGAGGCGAACAGCATTCCTGCTGACGGGGGGGGTTCCATCGATGGCCAGGGAGCCGCCGGTTCTGGCACCGCCGGTTCGGGCATAACACCCCAGGGAGGGCAGCTAGCAGGAGGAGGCGGGGCGGCTGATCCCTTTGACTCGCTCGACCGGTCGATCATTGCTGTGATTCATGAGCTGGTTTCGCGGGGGAGCACTGCTGGCCGCGGAGCAATAGCGGAAGCGCTTGCAAAGCGAGGCTTTGTGTGCGGTGCGGGAACCGTCCGGGCCAGGCTTGAAAAACTTGCCGCCATGGGATTTGTCAGCTCGTCCCGCGGGAGAAGCGGAACTCGGGTTACAGATCAGGGTCAGATTCGATTTGGACTTAAAAAGGCTTAAATAGGCATTTATAGGCTACATATAAACCCAATACAACCAATGGAGAGATGAATGGCGGGCGATCTGGTCATAGCTGGCGGCGCTCTGGCGAGGCATGCCGGCGATATTTTCAAGACATATATCGAACTTGCGGGCGGTACTTCAGCAAGGTTCGCTGTTTTGTGCGCGGCTTCGGGCAATCCCGCTGCAAGCTTTTCGAATTTTTCAGGCAAGCTTGAAGCCCTGGGAATACCCCGAAATCACATTGAGCTGTTGGAAGTCTCCCCAGTTGTGCCTGGTTGGGAGCGGGGTGCCTGGGCGGAATCGGAAATCCAGAAGCTTGCTTCCGCTGACGGGCTTTGGATGACAGGAGGAGATCAGAGCCGGATAACAGCCGGTCTTTTTAGCAAGCTTGGCGATAAGAGCCTTCAGGCAAGCCCTCTGCTGAGCCTTCTACGCGAGCGCGCCAGCATTCCGCACGCGGATGGCGGTCTTGCGGTCGGCGGCTCCAGTGCGGGAGCCGCGGTCTTGAGCGATCCTATGATTTGCGCTGGTACGAGCCTCGGTGCGCTGAATCTGCCGCTTTCGGACAAACCCGGTGACGGCGAGATGAGCGATGCGCTGTGTCTCGCGCCGGGACTGGGGCTTTTCAGGGAAGGCATTGTGGACCAGCATTTTGATACACGGGCGCGGTTTGCGAGGCTTCTCATTGCGGCCATGACCGAGCCGCTGGAGCGAAGAAGGCTGGCTTTCGGGATTGCCGAAGACACGGCGCTTATCCAGCAGGGTTCTGTCCAAATCCTCTCGGTGGTCGGAAAAGGCGGTGTCTCTGTGATCGATACCCGCGGCGCAGAACGGCGTCAGCTGGCAGACGGGAAGGCTGAAATAGCTGGCGGTGTTTTTCACTATCTGACCGAAGGAGATTCTTATTCTTTATCAAATAATGAATTGAATTTTTCAGCCAAGCGTAAAATCCAATCCGCTGAAGCAGGATTTGCTGTTCTCCAGCCAATTGCGGTCGGCCCCTTGTCTCCGTATGGAGATCTTGCGTCTTTCGTGTGCCGGATGCTGATGGACAACAGACCGGAAGAACTGTTCCGTGACCCGGCTACCGGCTGGCCATGCGTCCGCGGTCTGCTGTGCGATTCGCTTCCCGACTGGAGCGTACCGAATGCACAAGACGACAGCAATCCGCTGTTTTCCGGCTGGGAAATTCGCTTTATGCGGACCGATGGTCAGAATACAGCCCGAGAATCCAGCCTTTTTTATGACGAAATCCGGGATGCCTACTCCTGCTCGAATATTCCTTTCAGAATTTTCCGTTTCTCTGCTCATTTGGTATGATTCCTGCAAAGAAATCATGAGATGAGGAGGCTCTCATGAAAAGAAGGTATTTGATCGTGGCACTGGGTCTGGCGCTCTGTGCCCTTGCTGCTGTTGGCGCACAGGATCGCTACTATGCGACCTACACGGCAGAAGGTTCTTCGCTTCGATATTTTTACACTCCTGACACAACCGATCAGCGAATCGCTGCGAATACGCAGGATGGTCTGGTGGAACAGGATCGATTTGGGCGCTTTGTCCCTTCGCTCGCTGAGCGCTGGGAGGCTAGCCCCGATTCCAAAGTCTGGACATTCTACCTGAGAAAAGACGTGCCCTGGGTAGATTCCAAAGGGCAGAAGACAAAGTATGAAATAACGGCCGATGACTTTGTGGAAGGTTTCCGCTATGTCGCAGATCCGAAAAATGGCATTAAAAATCTCTCGAAAGATATCCGTCGGATGATTGTCGGTCTCAACGATTATTATCTGGATCTGGTCGATTTTGATGCTGGCAAAATCAAAGACAAGACACGGGATCAGCTGCTCGGCAATTTTGCCAAGGTCGGCGTAAAAGCTCTTGATAAATACACCGTCCAGTACACTCTGGCCCGGCCGACTCCCTATTTCCTTTCCTTCCTGGTCATGGAGCTTTTTCTCCCGGTTGAAAAAGAGTTCCTTGATTCGGTTGGCGAAAATTTCGGCATATCCAAGGAAAACCTGCTGTTCTCGGGAGCTTACTATATTTCCGACTGGCAGCGGGATAAGCAGATTGTCCTGAAAGCCAATCCCTTGTATTGGGATGCAAAATCGGTAACGGTCAAAACCGTGAGCCTGCAGAAAATAGTCGATCCGACAATCACCTTGCAGATGTTCCAGCGAGGCGAGCTGTCGAGCGCAACGCTGACCGCTGAGCAAGTGAAGGCGCTTGCCGGAACCAAATGGGCGGACAATGTGTTCATGGCTGAGCCTTCAACGGTTACCTATTGGTTTGTGCAGAATTTTACTTCCGCCAATCCTGAGTTTAAAGCGTTCGTGAATAATCTGAATTTCAGGAAGGCGCTGTATTATGGTTTGGATCGCGCCAAGCTCAACGAGCTGGATGATCCCTACCAGCCTGCGGCGACTCTGAGGAATACGGTTGTTCCTGAACAGGCGGCTTTTGATGAAAAAGGCAAGGACTATGCGGATTATCCTGAAGTCAAGGCTATCCGCGATGCCGGCAATTACTATGACAAGGCTAAGGCGCAGGATTACTTCCGAAAAGCGCTCGCAGAGGTTACTGACGGCAAAGGCACGATTAAGGGTGTTCAGCCTGCAACGGTGGATTGGAAGCCGATTGCCGAACTGAAGATTGATGGGAAGCTTCCGCTCCAGATGGTGTATGTCTACCTGCCGGGCGCGACTGAAACCAAGCGCGCATTCCTTTTCAAAGCCATGCTTGAGGATTTGTTCGGCAAGGACAACATTCAGGTAACGCTGGCGCAGGTTATTGACGACATTTTCGCCGAAGCTGTCGAGCCTCGTCGCTTTGACATGCTGCATGACAATTTCCGCTTCGGCTTTGCCGATCCGAGCGCTCAGCTGGGGCGCCTGGTAACGAAAGGCGCGGTCAATGACGGCGAATTCTCCGATCCCGAGTTCGACAAGCTGGTTGATGAAGCTTCGCAGAAAACGGTTCTGTCCGAGCGGTTCAAGATTTTCTCCAAGGCGGAAGCGCTCTTTATCGACCGCTGTTATGTCTACCCCTGGAGAATGGGCGGCGCCTCCTACATGTTGAGCAAGGTTGTTCCCTTCACCTATCCGCGCGGCGGATTTGGCATCACAAGGTTCAAATACAAGGGCATGATTGTTCAAAAAGATCCGCTTACCTCCAAGCAGTATGAAGAACTGAAAAAAGCGTTCTACGAAGAAATGAACAAAGCTACTGCAAAGTAGTGTACAATTGATGGCGGCGCCTGGTCTCATTCCGATCGGGAGCCGCCTTTTTTATTCCACCCTTTTTTTCAAGAGGTGCGCATGCTTTCCTATATCCTGAAACGCCTGGGGCAATCGCTGATTACGGTCGCCATAGTCATCATAACTGTGTTTCTCCTGCTCAGGCTGATGCCAAAGAGCGGCTATTTTACCCGTGAAGATTATGTGAATATGGATGAATCAGCCAGAACCGCGTATTTGCGGAGCCTGGGGGTCATGGATGATCCTGTAACGCAGTTTGTCCGTTTTGCCGGCGGTGTCGTGCGGGGAAACTGGGGAAGGTCGATTTCGGTCTATCCTAAATCACCGGTCATGACCATAATTAAGGAAAAAGCGCCGTATTCGCTCTGGTTCGGGCTGGCCGCTTTGGCGATCAGCATGGGGCTGGGGCTGACCATGGGTGTCCTGATGGCGCGTCATAAGGACGGAATTTTTGACACTTTTGGCACTTTGTACGTCACCATTGTCCGAGCGATTCCGAGCCTTATCTGGCTTTTCCTTATACAGCAATGGGTTACGGGTTGGTTGGGCTGGCCGATGGTTTTCTATGAAGACAGGCCGGTGTCCTGGATTCTCCCGACAATTTCCCTGGCGCTGACAGGGATTGCCTGGTACGCAATTTGGCTCAGGCGCTTCATGGTGGATGAAGAAAATAAGGATTATGTCAAGTTCGCGACCGCCAAAGGCATTCCGCGGACAAGAATCATGCGGAAGCATGTTCTGCGGAATGCACTGGTGCCGCTTATTCAATATTTTCCTCAGCAGGTATTGCTCACGATCGCTGGTTCCCTTCTAATAGAAAGTATTTATTCAATTCCCGGCATGGGCGGGCTGTTGGTCAACGCTATTCGGCAGCAGGACAATCCGCTGGTGCAGGCGCTGGTGCTTTTATATGCCGTGCTTGGGATTGTGGGTGTTTTCCTGGGTGATTTGCTCATGGCAGCCGTCGACCCGCGTATCAAGCTGGCAGGCGCTCAGGGAGGTCAGGAATGAAACATGAAATTCCGATGGTCAATGATGAGCTTTTCCGGCCTGCCCCTTTTAATGAATCTGAAGCTGAGTTGACCGGTTACGCCCGCTATTCGTACTGGCGTTCTACCTTTCGGACTTTCTTGAAAAGCCCGGTTTCAATTGCCCTGCTTGCGCTGATTTTTGTGCTGACATTGTTTGCTTTTGTGTACCCCGTGCTTTCAAAAACCGACCCGAACGCCGTCGCGCTCGATACAAGCCGCTGGAATCTCAAGCCCGGGGCTGAGGGCGGTATTTTCGGCACCGACGGTTTGGGCCGTGATATCTGGGCGCGGACATGGTATGGAACCCGCACATCTCTTTTGCTTGGCTTTGTCATCGCGCTGTTCGATGTCGGCATCGGCATGATAGCCGGCGCGCTCTGGGGCTATGTCAAGCGCATCGACCGCATCATGACGGAACTCTACAATGTTCTGAACAATATTCCGCAGACCGTTTTTCTGGTTCTCCTCGCTTACATCATGAGGCCGGGCTTCTGGACGATTGTCGTCGCGCTCTGCTCCACCGGCTGGATCAGCATTGCGCGGTT